>CAZWPZ010000343.1:0-2865 GCA_964636005.1 uncultured Eudoraea sp. | reverse complement strand
TGTTTTACGCAATAACTATCCTATGCTGAACATAGTCCAGTACAATAAAGTCCAGGGTCTTCCTTTCGGCAATGCAGAACTAATTGAAGTTTTTGAATCACATAACTCTTAACTATGATCACAACAGAAAAACCGAGCTATTCGCATAAAGACTTTGCTAGTAATCAGGAGGTTCGATGGTGTCCCGGATGTGATGATTATGTGATCCTTAGAGCCATGCAAATGGCCCTGCCTCAAATGGGTCTCAGAAAAGAAGATGTGGTTTTTATATCTGGTATCGGATGTTCTTCAAGATTCCCATACTATATGAATACGTACGGCATGCACAGTATACATGGAAGAGCTCCCGCGATTGCCACAGGCGTTAAAATGGCAAATCCAAATTTAAGTGTTTGGGTAATAACTGGGGACGGTGACTCTCTGGCCATAGGAGGAAATCACTTTATTCATGTATTAAGAAGAAACATCAATCTCAATATTGTTTTATTTAATAATGAAATCTACGGTTTAACCAAAGGACAATTTTCACCTACCTCTTTGGTGGGCCAAAAGACTAAATCTTCTCCTTATGGGAATACCCAACCACCTTTTCTTCCTGGGGAGTTAGCACTTGGAGCTCAGGCAAGGTTCTACGCAAGAATTGGTGGAAATACTCCAAAAGAGTTGACGCAATTATTTATTGAGGCCGAACAATTTAAGGGTACTTCTCTTATCGAAGTTTTGCAAAACTGTCCCATATTTAACGATGGCTGTTTTACTAAATACACCGACAAAAAGGTTCGTGAAGACCAACAACTCTATGTGGAACATGGAAAACCAATGATATTTGGAAAAAATAAAGATAAGGGGCTTCGTTTAAATGGTTTGAAATTGGAAGTCATACCCTTGGGAGAAGATGGATATTCCGAAAAGGATGTCTTAATACACGATGCTAAAGAAGAGGATCCTACCTTACATCAAATGCTAATCAGACTGGATTATCCCTTAGTTACCGGTATCATCCGTAGTTATGAAGACGTTATTTTTGAGGAGCGGGATACCATGCTAACAGAAAATGTAAAACGCAATTCGCCCTATACGAAAACGGATGATCTGTTCTTTTCAGGGGAAACTTATGACGTATAATTTTGATTGTGCTCTCCTTCATTTTCTGATATTCACAGTTAATCGAATTTAACATCATCTTGGGTAGACTTGGCAAGGTATTTGTTAATTTTGCTTAAGACATAGATGTTTATGAGAAAGGTTTTATTTTTTGGATTCTATCTGTTTGTCTATCAGGCATTGTTGGCGCAAACTGACTTCCCTCAGGTGCAACCATTAAAAATAGATGCAGATAAAAATTTGGATTTAAGAAGCTCTCCAAACCCTGGGCCTTCCTTAAACATACCCTCCGTATTAGATTATAGCAAAAAGACGTTTAATGAAAGTCCACAAGCCAAAAGGATAAAGATGCTCCCTGAAAAAGAGCTCAAGCAAGCTGGGTTCGACCTAAAATTGGATACAAAGGTAGGTGAAAGACAAAATTCGAACTCCAAAAAGCATTTTGGAGACATGTATCTGGGAGATGTAAGAACAGGAGGCACCTTTGTTGGAGTTGTTTGTAGAGACCATGAATATGTAGATGGTGATCGGATAAGAATATATGTAAACGGTGAAGTCGCCGAAGCAAACGTCCTGTTAACAGGGTCTTATAAAGGGATAAATATAGACCTTCAGAAAGGGTTTAATCGATTAGACTTTGAAGCACTAAACCAAGGCTCTTCGGGTCCCAATACGGCTCAGGTAGATGTCTATGACGATAAAGGGGAACTAATTCACTCCAATCAATGGATGCTTTCTACGGGGTCCAAAGCATCACTTATTGTGGTAAAAGACTAATTATTCCGTTGCTTTCCTGGTTGATATGTTTCCACCGCTCTTTTTAAAACATCTTCCTTGTAGTAGGCAGCATTTTTAAATGTAACATTGGCATAGGGTATTACCTGATCTGAAAAATGAGGAGAGTTGGGGTCACCGCTTTGTCCACCAGCCAGTATGGTCTTCGCTTTTACTTTAGGTCCGAATTCTACTACCGCTACAAAACTATTACCGCGAGTACCATAAATCTTTTTGGTATTATTGTGATAGCGAGCTCCATAGGCTGCCAAGGCTCCCCATCTTCCAGATGCAAAACCAATTGCCGTGCTTGGTAAACTGTCGTTAAAGTTTTGTCTTAAAGCGCCGTCAAGACGTTGGTATCTATTAACTTCCCCCCAAGGAATATTCCAAGATCCAAAGTCATTTACTAATTGTTCTAAGACCTCACCAAATAATTCTAGTCTTTCTTCCTTGGAACTCGATTTACCAAAATAGATAAGCCTTTCCATATCACTCGAAACAAAGGGCAGATCCACATTTTTACTATAGTGACTACCGTAAAAGTGGGCCAAAGTCATGGCTACAGATGCTTTAGCCGTTTTGAAATCCCATGCTCTCAATACCTTTATTGCTTCGGCTAAATCCTTGTTGGGATTTGTAGCTTCGTCATAAGCCTCGACCAATCCTGGAATTAATACTGCGAAGGCAGGCAAATATGGATCGTAGCCTAGGGATATTAAACTATCTAAAGTATAATTTTTCTTCTTTTCTAATAGGTCTATCGCATGGACACCCCTAAAGTTTTCTCTGTTAATTGACATGTATTTTGGATATTCCTCTACCGAAGGACTGTATTCTCCGGCAGCTGTAAAAGGGGTAGAATTACAATTTTGAATCCACCCATTTTCTGGATTGAGTAAAGTAATATGCTCCTCTACAGGATGCAAACCTTGCCAATCTGTATTTGGGTTACTACCATCAACAGGTTTCGAATAATCGTATAAG
>CAZWPZ010000342.1:0-5259 GCA_964636005.1 uncultured Eudoraea sp. | reverse complement strand
CACCTCACCATTAAACGTATACTGATAGGCTACTGCCAATACCTCATCATTACTCAGTCTTTGACTTAGGGAGATGTATCCCAATTGGGAATCAAATTGATAGTCTCTTCCAATATCCAGCTTTCGGGCATTCTCTAATATAGCATAATCGAAACCCTGATTCACCTGGTAGCCTGTATTAATATCGAAGCCGTTCTCAACGGTCGCTATATCTCGAATGTTACTGTTTAAGACACCACCATTGTCTATTAGATTAGGGTCATAATCGTTTGCACCGTTTCTTGGAAGTTCCTGATTGGAGGCCGACGTATTAAAGAACCCGGGTGGTTCCCCGTTGGCCCTTCCAATCCGGGTTTTATCTTTTAGTGCTTCCCCCAGATCTTGTAGCGCAACAATGTTTCTTACATTAAGTGTTTGTTGTGTTCTATTGGTTACCCAAACTTCTAAGCGGGTAATTTGCACCTGCGATTTCTTATAGGGATAATTTTCCAAAGCCTCGTCATAAGAATCTCTAAAAAATTGGGATAGGAAGAAGTGTTTATCTTCGTCATAGTCTAAGGCTGTAAATTCAAAATCGTTAATCGTTCCACCGCCTTGCGCTACTACGGAAGTATTTTGAGATCGTTGTTCTGAAAATACCGCAGTAACGGTAGTTCTCCCAAATTGTAATTGAGTCTTAACACCAAAAAGACTTTGAGCTCCAGTAATTAGCGAACTATTTAAAGGCATACTAACATTACCCACTTCAATTTTTTGAATTATGTCATCTTCCGTTGGTGTATAGTCTAATTTGATTAAATTTTGAAAGTCGAAAGTTGCCTCAGTGTCGTAGTTAGCCGTAACCTGTAGTCTCTCACCAACCTTACCTAACATGCTCAGGCTTATTCTTTGATCAAAATCAAAAGACAGGTTGGTCCTGTTACGGGGAGATAAGGCAGGGTTGTCGTTCTTTTGCCATATGATTCCAAGGTCCATTGCAACGGAACCCTGTGGAATTACTTCAATAGTATTTCCTCCAAAAATCGTTTCGAAAAACCCACTATTTACGTAAAAGTTAGGGAGCAAATTTTTTCGTGCCTCTTCTGAACCTGCCTTTTTACCACTAAAGGCATCAATTTTCTCTTTAAAATAAGACTTCGTACTTTCCTTTTGCACCAAATCAAAAAACTGCTCTGGGGTAAGAATTATTGGGTAACTAATATCAAATTCACCTACAGTTTCTGAATAGATATACCGATCTAACTTTGGGTCATACGTATATTTTGAAACAATGCTATCCGGGTTTTCAAGGACTAACTTACCAAGTGCAAAACCAGTTTGTACAGAATCTACTTCCTGCGCATTGTCTTCCTGAGCAAAAGAGGAAGTAATCAATCCAAGAAAAATAATGGTAAGTAAAAAATTCTTAAACCCAAAGGATTTAAGAATCGATTTTGCCCCGTTTTTCAAACTTTTTACAAATTTTTCAGCGTCTGTTTTATAATGTCCTCTACGCTAAGTGAAGTGTCCTGATTTATTACCTTGTCTACAACCTTTTCAGATTGCCTTTTGGTAAACCCAAGAACCTCTAAAGCAGATAACGCTTCTTCTTTATTTGTATTGTTTGAATTTGACGAAACTTCGTCTATTTGATAAATTTTTAAAACTTTGTCTTTTAGGTCTAAAATAACGCGCTGCGCGGTTTTAGCACCTATCCCTTTGACCCCTTGAATAATAGCCACATCTGCTGATGCAATTGCATCTCTTATTTGAACCGGAGATAAAGAGGATAACATCGTCCTTGCTATATTAGAACCAATGCCAGAAACGGAAATAAGCAACCGAAAAATTTCCCTTTCCGATTTTTGCGCAAATCCATAAAGTGTATGAGAGTCTTCTTTAATTTGGAGGTGGGTGTATACGAGTATGTTTTCTTCCTCCCCAATTTGAGCAAAGGTATTAAGTGAAATATTGATAAAATACCCTATTCCCCCGCTTTCTACGACAAGGTATGTTGGTGATTTTTCAACTAGTTTCCCCTTAATATATGTAATCATAAACCTTAAAATCTAACGCCCCCTAGGGCATCTATTGACCCATTTTTACCTTTTTCCGTTTTTCTCGTTCCTGTGCATCAATGACGGCCACTGCAGTCATGTTAACCATTTCTTCTACGCTTGCACCTAATTGTAATACATGGACTGCTTTACGAAGACCCAACATAATTGGACCTATGGACTCTGCAGCATGCAATTCCTTTAATAGTTTGTACGTAATATTAGCGGCCTCCAAATTGGGAAAAATCAATGTATTTACCTTTTTTCCAGCCAAAGTGGAAAAAGGAAACTGTGTTTGTCTGAGCTTCTTATTAAGTGCAAAGTCGGTCTGGATTTCTCCATCGACCACTAATTCCGGGTGGGAAGCATGCAAAATTTTAATGGCCTTCCTAACCTTTGTCGCATGAGGATGATTAGAGGATCCGAAATTCGAATAAGACAACAATGCCATTACAGGATCAAACCCAAAAGCCAAGCCCAGATTTGCAGTCATGCTGCATATTTCGGCCAATTCTTCTGCGTTTGGATCTATATTGATAGAAGTATCTGCCAAAAACAAAGGTCCTCTCTCTGTTATCATTATATGCGCAGTAGCTGCTTTTGAGACATGAGTAGATCTGCCGATCACTTCGAAAATTGGTCTAACAACATTGGCATAAGCTCTTGAGTGCCCGGAAATCATCCCATCGGCATCCCCTTCCAGGACCATCATAGCCCCATAGTAATTCCTTTCTCTCATTTTAGTGGCGGCCCCATACATGGTTATTCCATTTCTCTTTCTTGCCTCAAAAAACTTCTTAGCATATTTAAGTCGTTTTTCTTCCGATTCTTCTGACTTGGGGTCAATAATAGTTAGATCTGCATCGAATTCTAACTCTTCCTTTAAACCATTGATTATTTCCTTATTCCCTAACAAGATCGGGATTGCAATACCCTCTTCATAGGTGATTTGTGCTGCTTTTAATACATCCAGATGGTTTGCCTCTGCAAAGACAATACGCTTAGGATTACTTTTGGCTCTATTCATCAGAAGTCGCATCACCTTGTTGTCACCGCCAGATCTTTTTAGCAATTCCTCTTTATACCTTTTCCAATCGTCGATAGGAGCCTTGGCAACCCCGCTATCCATAGCTGCCTTAGCAACTGCAGGTGGAATTTCAGAAATCAATCTTGGATCAAATGGTTTCGGTATGATATAGTCTCTGCCAAATGTGAGTCTTGTCTCTCCGTATGCAATATTTACTTGTTCAGGTACGGGTTGCTTGGTAAGGTTAGACAGGGCCTTTACGGCAGCCATTTTCATTTCTTCATTAATTTTTGTAGCCCGAACATCTAGTGCTCCTCTGAAGATAAAAGGAAAACCTAGAACATTGTTAACCTGATTTGGGTGGTCTGATCTACCCGTTGCCATAATCACGTCTTCCCTTGTTTTACAAGCTAAATTGTAGTCTATCTCAGGATTAGGGTTTGCCATGGCGAACACAATTGGGTTATCCGCCATAGAATTTAGCATCTCCGGACTTACAATATTGGCGATAGATAAACCTATGAAAACATCTGCCCCTCTCAAGGCTTCCTCTAAGGTATCTATCTTTCTTTCACTTGCAAACTCTTTCTTCTCAGGAGTCAAATTTTCGGCATCGGCTCTTATTACTCCTTTGCTATCTAACATAACAATATTCTCGGCGAGAGCGCCAAAAGCCTTGTAAAGTCTTGTACATGAAATTGCAGCAGCCCCGGCACCACTAACCACAATCTGCACTTCATCTATCTTTTTTTCTGCAATCTCTAAGGCATTCAACAAGGCTGCAGCGGAAATAATGGCAGTTCCGTGCTGATCGTCGTGCATAACAGGAATATCCAATTCTTCCTTAAGTCTACGCTCTATTTCAAAGGCTTCGGGAGCCTTGATATCTTCTAAGTTTATACCTCCGAAAGTTGGAGCGATAATCTTAACCGTCTCAATAAATTTATCGACATCTGTAGTGTCTAGCTCGATATCAATGCCATCGATATCTGCGAATATTTTAAAGAGCAAGCTCTTTCCTTCCATTACTGGTTTTGAAGCTTCAGGCCCGATATTACCCAGGCCCAATACTGCAGTTCCATTGGAAATAACTGCTACGATATTTCCTTTGGCCGTATACTTATATACGTTTTCCGGATCCTTTTCAATTTCCAAACAGGGTTCAGCAACTCCAGGAGAATATGCTAAAGCCAGATCCCTTTGTGTGGCATAGGGTTTTGTTGGGACCACTTTAATTTTGCCAGGCTGTGGTTTTGCATGATAAATTAGCGCTTCTCTTCTTTTTTTGTCTTGTGCCATACCCATTGTTTAGTGAACAAATTTAAGAGTATTCTAATTAATACGGCAGAGAAAAACGCCTAATAAATTATGAATAAAACAATTGTTAGAATTATTGAAACAAGTCTAACATAAAACAATTATTACCAGAATAAAACTACGATCACAGCGGTTATAGCTAAGAGTATCATGGCCAGTATTCTGTAGTTCTTATACCATGGTTCCTTCCTTAATTCCTCGGTCTCTTCAGTAAAAAGTTCCTTTTTATAGGTATACTCTTTGACAACTGCAGGATCTGGCAAACCAGTCGACGCACTAACAAGGACATGAACAAAAATGCTTAACACAAAAAGCAGGTTTGCTTTCGCCAAGAAATGTAGCTCATTGAGAAAAGGAACGATATCATAACCCTCTGATATAATCATAAAAAGAGCAAACACCCCTCCGACCAAAAGACTCACAAATGCGCCTGTTCCGTTGGCCCTTTTCCAAAATAATCCTAAAACAAAAGCGGATACTACAGGTGGACTGGTAAAAGCAATAACTAATTGCAAATAGCTCCACAGAGAATCACTCACTCTTTCAATAAAAGGGACCCAAGCCGAGGCCAGCACAACCAAAACAAGAGTGGCTATCTGGCCAACACGCACCAATTCCTTGCTAGACAAGCCCGGTTTTAATTGTTTAACAAAATCCATAGTAATTAAGGTAGATGCAGAATTAAACGTTGCTGAAACAGAAGACATCATTGCCGCCAACAATCCTGCCACCACGAGTCCTAATATCCCCGTAGGTAGTAACTGAAATAACAATACCGGGTAGGTTAAATTAGGACAATCGGAAAGTGTTGTACACATTCCCCCGGATGCAAGAGGGTAGTTTAAGCCAGATATGTCTAAACTATTAAATAATAACAAC
>CAZWPZ010000341.1:0-4605 GCA_964636005.1 uncultured Eudoraea sp. | reverse complement strand
AGTCTTTTCTATATAATACAAGGCAGAATCATATTCGGTCTGTACCGTATGTATTGTAGACAGATGGTTGTTGGCTTTTATTTTCCATTCTATAGCATCTAGACGTTCCGAAAGTTTAAGCTGTTTATGGGCATAATACTTGGCCTTATTTATGTCTCTATACATATAATAGGAGGTAATACGATTACTGGCCTTTACTTTGATAGAATCAATTTTAGTATTTGAATAGACCACTAACAGACTATCAATGTTTATCTTTTTCTGTCCGAATACGGAAACTAAACAGTGGAGGTACAGTATAGGAAGGAGTATTTTTTTCATGCAAAAAAGAGATATTTAATGAAAAATGTGTTTTGTAAGCTTATAAATCTTCATACTAATATGTTCAATCAGTTGAGGATTTTACTTTTTATTTATAAAGTGTAGTATAGCAGTACGCCATATCTTTTGTTTTTACAAGATAGCCATAATATCCTGCCTTAGAACTCTTTATTTTGGTAGTGAAATATTGTTTGTCCATAAAAAAGTGGATATTTCAGAGTGATGTCTTTAATAATATTGCTTATAAAAAACTGACATACAGTATGTTGTATTATTTTAGGTTTATTTAGAATTTTCATGCGTCCATGTCTTGTTAATAGACAATTAAACTTGCTTGTCCATAGTTTGTCCATGGACAAAATTAGGTAGAAGCTTGATTTGCAGATAGTTTTATGCCGTTGAATCTTTAAAGCAAGAAATTATGAAAACAAGACTTTATTTCCTAAAAATGTTTACCCACCTCAGTTTATTATTACTACTAATCTATGCCTGCAGTAGTGATACAGATGAATTACTGCCTCCAGTTGATGATCCCGTTTCGCAGGACGATCCCGTAGCGACTAACTTTAATGCTGTGGTTGCTAAAGGAGGTGAATTCGAAGAAGTACCCGAGTCCAGATCTGATGTGGTTCTGGCAGAAGGTGAAAGTTATCCGGATGACTATTCCTCCGGAACTGGTTCGGAGGCAGAGACGCTTCGTTTCATCTGTAAATCGAGAACAGTCAGTGTTACAGACGGGACAGGAGATTTTCAGACCCTTGGTGGGGTAGCCAGCGAAATATTTCCCGGCGCCCTTTTACAAGGAAAGACAATAAATAATGTCAAACCTCAGGGCATCCCACTAAAAAGAGCTGGGGGAAGTATATCTTATAATCTGAATGACGGGAACCCCGAAGCTTCTCAGGATCTTACCGAAATGAGTGAGTCCCAGGTTAGACAGGCCATGAATGATATTATTGCAGGTAGTACAGGAGTAGTTCCAGCTAATTTCGACCTGGATTATGAAAATGTGTTTTCAGAAAAACAAGTGGCATTACAAATGGGGCTTTCCTTTGAAGGTTACGGGGTAAAAGCAGAAGGTAAACTCTCCTTTAGTCAAGATCAAACGTATAATAGGGTATTAATAAAACTATACCAGTCGTATTACGATGTAAGCTATGATTTTCCTACTAGTTATGAGGATGTTTTTGACCCTAGTGTTACACCAGGTGATTTGGACAGATACATACAAGAAGACAATCCTGCTACCTATATAAAAAAAGTCACATACGGAAGAATTTTCTATATGCTCGTAGAATCTACCTCTTCTTTGGAAGTAATGAACACCCAGATTGATGCTTCCTATAAAAGCTTCGATAAAGAAATCTCGGGTAATTTAGAAACAGATAGCATGGAGAAGATGGAAAACCTTAAAATAAAGGTAATCGCATATGGAGGAGACTCCAAAAATACTTTTTCAGGATTAGGCGAAACTAGTATTAGTGCGTTGGCCGAAATGCTCTCTGCGAGTACAGATATAAGAACTGGCCTACCCCTATCTTATGAAATTTATTCTTTGGAAGATCCTTCTAAACAGGTTGGAACAAATATTTCGACAGAAATGGAAGTTGTGGAATGTAGTCTAAAAGGGGTTTTGCCACCTATCTTATATTCCAACCTTGTAGACCTTTTTGAAGATGGGATAGGAGCAGCTACGCAATTGAACAATGAATTTACGGCCATTTTTAATGGGGCTGGAACAGAATATGTCATATTTAATGCCTCAACAGGGGATGTTTCAAATCCGTACAGTATAAGCGATACGAGTGGACCTTTGGGGGCTACAACATTTAGCAGTGTTGGTGCTGCTTTAAGGAACTTTCTGGATGAAATCTATATCTTCAATGAAGATGGTACCCAATACGAACTAATAGACTACCAACCGGATAACATCCGAAGTACCCCTGGCACCCCTATAGGTGAATTCAGACAATTGAATGGTTCCAATAGAAGGTGGGTGGTTAACGAAGAGTTTTCAGAAAATAATAGCGTAAATGAGTTTTTTGCAGATGGTTCCTTCATTGGACCTGAAGGTCGTGATGTAACTTGTCAATCCTTCCCATTATTTGGTAAAGGAATCAAGGCGGCGGTTCGAAGAGATCGATATTTGCAGCAAGTCGGTATTTATATAGAACCCCCCTATGTTAGGGTAATCAATGGTGAAGTAACCTCTTCCTATTATTACTCTAATGATACTAACGGCAGTACGTATAGCAGACGTAATTATTACAATCCCTCTTTTATTAGGTTGCCAAGTGGAAATCAAGGTTTTGCAGATTTTAATTGTTGGGAAGCGGAACAGGATACCGGAGTCGCGAGTGAAGGGATTGAGGCAGCTTGTAAAATAAATATTAACGGTGTTACTATTCAGCGAATCCTATATTTTACCACAGAAGGATTATTGGTAATACAGGAATTAAATGGAGATCAAGAAGGGCCTTACGCATTGTAAAAAGCAATAATACAGTCGGTGTCCAAGAGTTGCAGGTTCAACAACTTGATGCCGGCTGTTATTTTTAAAATAGAGCGTAAGAAATTATTGAACTATTCTTCAGAATCGTCAATAGCAATTGCAGTAATGTTTTCTAATAAAAAAACATAATCCTGATAGTCTCCATTGCTCGCTTCTTCGAAACACACAAGATATTGGTTTGGCACTATAGCCCCTGTATGGTTTTTTATTTCATAAATTCTTGTAGCATGGGCACTATTGTCTGGGAACCACAAGGTATTCAATTTATCCACGGAATAGGCATCATGAGAAGGGCTGGTGGTATAAAAGCCGAAAACCTTGTCTTCTGGAGTAAAATAGGCATGCCCTGAAGCAAGAGCAGGGTGCAGGGTCTGATGTTCCGGGTACGTATCTGATCCTGCTAAAACACCAACCTCAAACTTCTGAATGGTATCAGCTGAACTAGTAAAATATCCAAATGGCAGGGGAAAAGGAGGACTATATCTCGCTAGAGGAGTCATATAAACGGTATCCGAACCAACCTTACGAAATAGGCTAGGAGGTAGTTCAGCACCTTGTAATTCTGCTTTTACATGGTTTGCTAAATCGGTCCACCCCACGTCTATAGAATATCCCAGAACCTTTACCACATCTGCAAGAGGGGGTTCGTTGTTTCCTTCGAGGGCTCTGGTACTAAGACCTTTCAGCACATAGGTTCGTTTTTCGTTCTCAAGAAGGACAACCAAAGAATCCGATGTCACCCCCAAATAGTCATCTTTAGGATGAAAATATACCTGTACTTCTATGTTATCCCCTTTGCTAGTCGTTTCAGGTTTTGTTGGTTCTACCAACCAGGAAGCGGCGTGTGGTCCCACAATTTTCATAGAGGTACCTACTTCATCCTTATTTGTGTTTTTAAGGACTATGGTGTGCCCTTTGCTTTTTTCTCCCAATACAGCGCTTTGAATAATGACTTCCTCTGCCAGGACATTTTTTATTGGTTGCGATTGCTTACAGCCCACAAAGAGGAGGGGTAGTAATAAGAATAGGATGTTGTTATTATTTCTTAATGAATACATTGTGATAAAACAATTTATATATAGAAAATAAGATGTAAATAGACTCTTTCTTTCAAAAATCTATAAGTCGGTGAAAATAAAGGAACAAATATAGAACCCTTTATTTTTCAGATAGAAGGGTAAAAAAGTCGATTAGATGAAAACATACTATTCTCCATTCTCCAGTAGGGAATCTTTTTCCCCATAAAGTAATTCTGATACTGAAATAAGGTTATTGATAATATCGTGCATATTATCTTTATCGTTTACCAGAGAGGATGCCATCTCTGAAGTAATTAAATTTTGTCTTATAAGAGCATTGATAGACTTGTTAGTCTGATACTTATTGCTTTTTGCTTCATTTCGTAGAACCACCAATTTTGCATAGTGCTGTTCTTTATTTTCATTGGTTCTGAATAAATAAATGACGCGCAGGACCTTAATAATTTTTTTTCGAAATTTATCGTATTCTACTGTTAACAGTTCGTTGCCAGAACTCTGAAACTGCGAGATATTTCTGCCCATCTCCAAAACATTCTTTATTATCTCCACCATCTTCCGATTCGCCACGATTAACTCCGATAAGCGATCATTTTGATAGGCACTCATTTTTAAGGTGCTCTGGGCCGTACGTACGTATTTTATAATTTCTCCGTAAATAGACTTTACTTTGTTGTAGTACAAATCTCGAACATTGGTTTGAAAATCCTCCTTAGAAATTTTTACGATTTCTTT
>CAZWPZ010000340.1:0-2058 GCA_964636005.1 uncultured Eudoraea sp. | reverse complement strand
ATAGGGATTAATGCGGAACAGGTAGGTACCAATAAAAGGGCAACAGCTTATTCCCTTTTTGAACCCTTAAGTCCTGATTTTAGGGTGGAGCTAACGGAAAGTGTTGAAGAGGTATACGATGTTTTTTTACAAAGAGTTGCTGCGGGGCGTAATTTGAGTGTTGCGGAAGTAGACAGTATCGGCCAAGGCAGGGTATGGAGTGGATCGGTTGCATCAAAAATAGGACTGGTTGATGCTCTTGGGGGTTTAGATGATGCGGTAGAAGAGGCATCCAAGCTTGCAGATTTAAAGGAGTATTCTTTAAAGAAGTATCCCAGGTATAAATCGGGTTTAGAGCGTTTTATGGAAGATTTAGAGGGAGCCAGCATATTTGGTAAAGAGAATTGGGTAAAAGAAGAACTAGGTTCTGAACTCTATTATATTTACAAAGAATTAAAACAAACCATAGAACAAAAGGGTGTTCAGGCAAGGTTGCCTTTTAGTTTGACCATAAAATAGTTAAATGACCTCAGAAGACAAGAAAAAGGCATACCGCATTTATATCTACCTTGGGGCATTATTTATTACTTCCTTGGTTGTTTCCAATTTGATTTTTCAAAAGTTCTTTTATTGGAAACCCTTTGGAGATGTCACGGTTTTTGGTGCTTCCTTGTTTGAAATTTCGGTAGGGATATTACCATACCCCATAACCTTTCTTATTACCGACCTTATATCTGAAATTTTTGGAAGAAAGAAAGCAAATCAGGTCGTCACCGCTGGTATCTTTGCCTCGTTTTTTTCTATGGGTATTGTACTGGTAGCAGATTATGCTCCGGCAATTGCATCTTCCCCGGTTAATGACGAGGTTTTTAGTAAGGTCTTTGCCTTATCTCCTTTAGCAGTATTGGCATCTATGTTGGCATACCTCTGTGCTCAATATGTGGATATTGCCATTTACCACTTCTGGAAAAGAGTTACTAAAGGTAAATATCTATGGCTCAGAAATAATTTTTCTACTTTTTTATCCCAGATCATTGATACGGCTACTGTAGTAGGCCTATTATGTGTTTTTGGTGTTATTCCCTGGAGTTTGTTCCAGGGCTTGGTAATTAGCGGGGTATTATTTAAAATTTTTATTGCCTTTTTAGATACTCCTTTTCTGTACCTTTTTGTGTATATATTTAGAAAAAGATTCCATTTAGCTATTGGGGAAGAAATAGATTTGGATGCCGACCAATAAATACCTTTAGCTTATTTCTAAAGAAATATAGAGTCCTTCATTTGAGCGAATATTAAAGACTACATTGTCTTCAAAAATAAAATACTGCCCTTTTATACCCTTTAATACCCCGGAATAGGTCCCCTGTTTTTTTAAATTCAAGCTTTTCACTTTCTCAGGGTATTGGAGCACAGGAAAATCTAAATGGGTTTCTTTTTGTGTGTCTAAATAATAGGGTTGAACTTCCTCGGGAATAAATGGCCTTAATTTATTTCGCCATTGCACCAATTCTTCATCTTCTATTTGATTGGTAAGCATTTTCCGCCAGTTGGTCTTGTCTGCTACATGCGATTTTAAGGCTACTTCGGTAATCCCCGCCAAATATCGATTAGGTACTTCCACAATTTCTATTGCTTCATGCGCTCCCTGATCGATCCACCGGGTAGGTACCTGTGATTTTCGGGTTACCCCAACTTTCACGTTGCTCGAATTTGCCAGATAAACGATATGAGGTTGAAGTTGCACTTTTCTCTCGTATTCTAAATCTCTATCTTCCTTACCCAAATGAGCCGTACTGAGTTCTGGACGCATAATCCAATCTCCAGCTGAAGGAGTTTCATAAAAGCAACTTTGGCAAAAACCCTGTCGGAATATGGGCTTGTCCAAATGGCAATTGAGACACTCGTAATGTAAGAAGTTCAATTGAACTCGTTTATTCAGGATCTGATTTACGTTTAAGAAGTCGTTTTCGAACACCATATAGTACTGAATAGGTTCGCCCAATTCCGAATACATTTTTTGTAACACTCCGTCGTATTGCATCTGCTAGACTTTTACGTAAAAAACATTTGAAAATCCTA
>CAZWPZ010000339.1:0-6915 GCA_964636005.1 uncultured Eudoraea sp. | reverse complement strand
ATTTCCTAATCTAAAGATTAAAGAATAATTCATAAGATTATTACCCAATATTGCCATAGATGTATTAATTTACTCTTGTTTTAAATTATCGTATAATTCACACCAATAATTCATGGACAGCAAACATCACCTTGGACAATCCATTTTGCTTGTAAGTCTTTTTTTGATCCTTCATTCCTGTAAGGAAAAAGATGCTACCGCACCAATGATACCAGACATTCATGTAATGAAAGTTATTCAAAAAGACGTGCCCTTAAACAGAGAATTTGTAGGTCAGGTTTATGGCTTTCAGGATATCCCAATAAGGGCCAGAGCCGAAGGATATTTAGAAGGCATTCATTTCGAAGAGGGTTCTCCAGTAAAAAAGGGACAACTTTTATATACCATAGATGCGCAGCCTTATATCGAAGCTGTAGCCTCCAAACAAAGTGCCGTAGCCGAGTCAAAGACATATCTGGTTAACGCAGAAAATGAGCTAACGAGATACAAACCTTTGGCGGAGATAAATGCGGTAAGTAAGAGTGATTTGGATGCTGCTCAGGCAAGCAGAGATGCAGCTGCAGCATCTTTGGAGGCAGCTCAGGCTAACTTGCGTATGGCCGAAATTAATCTTAGTTATACCAGAATTCTATCCCCAATAGATGGTTTAATCGGTAAGACTGAAGCAAGAGCTGGTGAATATGTGGGTAGAGAGCCCAATCCCGTCATTTTAAATGTAGTCTCTGATATAAGTAAAACAAGAGTAGAATTTTTTCTTACAGAAACGGAATATTTGACCGTTGCCAGAGATCATAGTGAATCCATAAATGAAGATGGTAGTGTGAAGAGGTCTAACAATGAAAACAACCTAAGTTTAGTCTTAGCAGACGGTACCATATATGATGAGAAAGGAACTTTCGAATTTCTTGGAAGAGCCATAGATTCCAATACAGGTTCTATTTTGGTTCAGGCATCCTTTGAAAATAAAAAAGGCTTGTTACGACCAGGAATGTATGCGAAGGTCCGAGTTGAGTTTGAAGTTGCAGAAGACGCCATTCTCGTTCCTCAAAAATGCGTTACCGAATTACAGGGACAGTACTCCGTCTTTGTAGTCGAGGAAGGCAATATGGTAAAATCCAGACAAGTTAAAGTGGGAAGCAAAATGGACGACCTTTGGTTGATTAGGGAAGGATTAGATGCTGATGATATTGTTATAGTAGATGGGTTACAAAAGGTGGCCACAGGTATAGAAATAAACCCAATTAACGCAGAAAACACAAATCATTTAAATACCAAAGAATAGGGCTATGTCTGAAAACAGTGGAAATTTCTTTGTACGTAGGCCAATTGTGGCTATCGTAATAGCCATCGTAATTGTAATTGTAGGAGGTGTGTCTTTAATGGGTCTCCCTATTGAACAGTATCCAAATCTTACTCCTCCAATAGTTCAGGTGAGAGGAACTTACACCGGTGCCAATGCGATTAGTGTTGAAGAATCGGTAGCTACCCCCTTAGAGCAAGAGATTAACGGAGTAGACAATATGATTTATATGAAGTCTACCAATGCTAATGACGGTAGTATGGTTATTGATATCTCCTTCGAGGTAGGTACGGATCCTGATATGAATACCGTTCTGGCACAAAACAGAGTATCGGCTGCTTCGGCAAAATTACCTCAGGAAGTGACCAAATTCGGAGTGTCTACAAAAAAATCCCTGCCTAATATCATGATGGCCATGACCCTTACATCCGATGGAAGGTACGACCAACAGTTCCTGGGTAATTATGCGCTGATTAACATTAAAGACCAGCTTTCGAGGATTAAAGGTATAGGACGGGTAGACATTCTGGGTACTTCGGACTACTCCATGAGAATATGGGTGAAACCGGATCTGTTGTCTAAAATGGGAATTACAGTCCCCGAGATATTAAATGCCATCAATGAACAAAATGTTATTGTTCCGGGAGGAAAATTTGGAGCAGAACCGGCTCCCCCCGGTACGGAATTTACCTATACTGTACGACTACCAGAGCGATTTAATTCTCCAGAGGCATTTGAAGATATAGTAATCCGAACGAATGAAGACGGGTCACAGGTTAAAATAAGAGACGTTGCAACCGTGAACCTAGGGGTTGAGACCTATGCTATGATTCCTAGGATGAACAAGGAAACCTGTGCCATTATTTCTGTTTATCAGGCCCCGGGTTCTAATGCAGTAGAATTGGCAGCAAACCTGATAGACGAAATGGATAATCTTTCCAAGAACTTTCCAGAAGGTATAAAATATGAGGTTGCCTTAGACTCCACACTTCCTATTACTGCAGGAATCAAAGATATTGTCGTTACTCTTGTTATCGCTCTGTTATTGGTTATTTTGGTTGTTTTTATATTTATACAGGATTGGCGCGCTACCTTAATCCCTACTCTGGCTATCCCTGTCTCTCTTGTTGGTGCCTTTATTTTTTTCCCCCTCTTGGGATTCACCATTAACGTTCTTTCCTTATTAGGTTTGGTACTGGCGATAGGTATCGTTGTGGATGATGCTATCGTAGTGGTCGAAGCGGTTCAGGTAAATATAGCAAAAGGCATGAATGCGAAGGAGGCAACTATAGACGCCATGCGCAAAGTTACAGCACCGGTAATTGCTACGACATTAGTCTTAGTAGCGGTATTTATTCCTGTTGCTGGTATGGCGGGCATAACAGGTTTGTTATACCAACAATTTGCTATTACAATAGTGGTCTCTGTTTTGGTTTCCTCCGTAAATGCCCTAACGCTTAGTCCGGCTCTCTCATCTCTTCTGCTGAAAGAACCAAAACCCTATGGGGGGCCTCTTGGTAAATTCTTCTCCCTATTTAACAAAGGAATGGATAAGTCTACGGAGTCTTATATGAGCTTTACCAATGTAGTTTCACGAAAGATTAAGCGAGGGGTGGTATTTATAGTCTTAATGACCATAGGTGCGGGAATATTTGGAAGTTTAGTCCCGGGCGGATTTATCCCAGAAGAAGATATGGGGTATTTCTATATAAATCTACAACTTCCGAATGCCTCTTCCATTCAAAGATCGGACCGCATCGCCAAAGCTGTGGAAGAAATTGTATTAGAAAACCCAGACATAGAATATTTAACCACAGCGGTTGGGTACAGTATTTTGGCTGGTTCGGCAGTTCCAAATAATGGATTTATGTTTGTGACCCTTACCGAGTGGGGAGATAGAGATCTTACGGCAAAAGAAGTAATTGACGATCTTAACAAGGCTTTTGCCCAAAGAATTCAAGGTGCACAGGTTTTCGCATTTGGTCCGCCGGCATTACCCGGTTTAGGAAATGGATCGGGTTTTAGTCTTATGATTCAGGATAGAGGTGGTAATACGCCAGAGTATTTAGGTGAAAATACGATGAAGTTTATTAAGGCTGCCAATCAAAGACCTGAAATAGGAGCTGCTTTTACTACTTTTCAGGCGAATGTTCCACAACGATATCTGGATATAAACAAAGAAAAAGCGCTAAAACTAGGTGTTTCGCTAAATGACCTGTATACAACCATAGGGGCCTTTATGGGAGGGGCCTATGTCAATAATTTTACTCGGTTCGGAAGACTCTATAAAACCTATATTCAGGCAGAACCAGAATACAGGGTAAATGAAGAACAAATCAACAATTTCTTTGTAAAAAACAATAAAGGAAATATGGTTCCGCTGGGTACTATAGCCACCGTCGAACCCATTTCGGGTCCAGATTACACCACCCGTTTTAATCTGTACAGGTCCGTGGAAATAACTGGGGGACCCGCGGATGGATACACCTCAGCGGAGGCTATTGCCGCGTTAGAGGAAGTAGGAGATGAAGTCCTCCCACCAGACATGAGCTACAGTTGGAACGCCATGTCTTATCAGGAAAAGAAATCCTCTGGATCCTTGATGATTATTCTGACCTTCTCTCTGGTTTTTGTATTCTTGATTCTGGCAGCGCAATACGAGAGTTGGTCCTTGCCCTTCTCCATACTGTTAGGTACGCCCTTCGCTATTTTTGGTGCTTTAATATTTTTATGGGTAGCACGACTGTTTAGTCCTACTTTCGAAAATAACATTTTTGCCCAGGTATCTTTTGTGATGCTAATAGGTATGGCTGCAAAAAATGCTATTCTAATTGTAGAATTTGCAAATGAAGAGTTTAAAGCAGGAGCCAGCTTGTTTGATGCCGCCGTAAAAGCCGCAAAGTCAAGATTTAGACCCATATTAATGACAGCATTTTCGTTTATTCTAGGGGTATTCCCTTTAGTCATTGCTTCGGGTTCTGGTGCAGAAGCTAGGAAGGTAATGGGTATGGCTCTGTTAGGGGGGATGTCTATAGCAACCCTCTTGGGAGTGTTTTTCTACCCCATGTTATTTATTCTTATAGGCAAAATAGCGGGCTACGAAAAGAAACGAGATAAAGAAATGGCATTGATTAAAGATATTCCAAAATAAAATGAAACTACTGATTCACATGAGAACAAGAATTATCGTCTTCCTCTGTGCCCTCGTTGGCATCATTTCTTTGGATTCCTGTAAGGTTGGGCCTACTTTTAAAACCCAAAGAACGGAAATTGATTCTACGGCGGTTTACCGATACGATAGTATTCAAATGGCAATGACCGATTCCGTTCTGAATATTAGCTGGTGGGAATTATTTGATGATCCCGTTTTGGCTGAATTAATTGAAATTGGTCTGCAGGAGAATAAGGATGCGCTTATTGCCTCGGTGAGGATAGAACAAGCTATGGCGCAATTGGGCTTTACCAAAGCAGACCTGGGTCCTAAAATAGGCTATAATATTTCGGCACAAAGAGGCAATACCTTTGCTGGTGCACCCAGTCAAGGATTTAACGCGTCTAACCTATTCACAGGCTTTGGAACATTGAACTGGGAACTCGACTTTTGGGGCAAATTTAGACGGGCAAATGAGGCTGCCAAAGCAGAATTGGTAGCTACAGAACATGGACAACGGACCGTACAAATTGGCCTTATCGCTGCTATCGCTACAACCTATTATCAATTACTCGATTTTAAATGGCGTGAATTTATTTCTAGAAAAACTCTAGAATTAAGACAAGCTTCCCTGGATATAATTCAAGCACGATACGATAGCGGTATCGTAGCCGAGATCGACTTAAACCAGGCACAAATACAAAGGGCTATTGCAGCTTCGGCTGTTCCGTTATTCCAGAGATCTGTTGCACAAACGGAGAATGCTTTGAGTATTTTATTAGGAAGAAATCCTGGAACCATTGTTACTGGGGTAGAATTAGATGAACAGAATCTACCACCAGACATACCCGTAGGTTTGCCTTCTATGCTAATGGAAAGAAGACCAGATATATTGGAGGTAGAATCCTTATTACATGCCCAGACTGCCAGAATTGGAGTTGCAGTAGCACAACGATTTCCTGCGATCAGTCTTACTGGATTATTAGGTGTTGCCAGCAACGATATTTCTAATCTTACCTCAAATCCTGCTGCATTTTCTATAGGTGGAAGTTTGCTAGGTCCATTATTCGAATTTGGTAAAAACAAAAGACGTGTAGAAATTGAAAGAAAAATTACAGAGCAAGTGGTATATGAATACGAACGCACGGTAATAATAGCATTCCAGGAAGTAGAAGATGCACTGGTTGCAATCAGCACCTTAAAGAAAGAAAGACAAGCCCGAATAGATCATGTTGCCGCTGCACAAAACGCCCAATACTTGTCCAGCGAGCGATATGATAAAGGTGTAACTAGCTTTTTGGAGTTAATCGAAAGCCAAAGACAAGCATTTGAAGCAGAATTGAGCCTTTCCCAAACTACTCAAGAGTTATTTACTTCCTATGT
The DNA here is from genome assembly GCA_964636005.1 of uncultured Eudoraea sp. Taxonomy (GTDB): domain Bacteria; phylum Bacteroidota; class Bacteroidia; order Flavobacteriales; family Flavobacteriaceae; genus Eudoraea. Next base: position 1,081 of record CAZWPZ010000339.1, on the reverse strand, counting down.
CAACTTGTACAAAGCTCTTGGCGGAGGCTGGCTTTCTGAAGAAGAAATGAACGCAGCTCAAAACGAAGAAGAATAAGATAATTATTGGTTTAATAGAAAGCAAGGCTAGTTTGATTAATACTGCATAAAATAAAGAAACAATGAAACACCTATTTATTGTACTCTTACTTATACTTGTTTCTTGTGGTGGTGAGGAGGCATCATTTTCTTTGAATCCGGAGAATTGGAAAAAAAGGAGAGTACAGAATCCATTAAGTGATTCGCTACCCAGGGGCACAACGTATCTCTCTGTTTATTCCCAAATATATGGCAAAATTGAAAATAAAACATTCGATTTAACAGTAACTGTAAGTATGCGAAACACCAGTAATTTGGATACTATCTACATTGAAAAAGCAGAATTCTATAATACAGGAGGAGATCTTATTCGAAGTTATTTTAAGGATCCAATTTACTTAAGTCCACTAGAAACAGTTGAAATTGTTATTGACGAAATCGATAAAGAAGGAGGTACTGGAGGGAATTTCGTTTTCGACTGGATTACAAAACCAAATTCGAGCGAGCCTTTATTTGAGGGTGTAATGATAACGACTTCAGGGCAAACTGGACTTTCCTTTACAACACAAGGCAAGAGAATTAGGTGAGCTGAATTTATAGGTAGTCTTTAGATGCCAAGTATTTTCGCATCGACAAAAAAGACCGCATTAACTTCTAAGGTGTGGTCGGAAGTTAGTATTTCGTCCGTTACTGTATTTAGCCGCAAACTAAAACTGTCTGCCTTTATATATTCCTGTATATCCACGTCTACGGTCTCCAAATCCAAAACGTCACCTACACTCTCGGGAATATCAGAAATAAAAGCTACTTCTGTCTCCTCTAAACCCTCAGCCGAAATATAAATGGTTAAGGACTCTAAAAAACTAAAATCCTCCCCCTCCGGGGCTTTTATACGAAGATTTAATTCGCGAAGTCGTATGTCCTCAATAAGATCTTTTCTAGTATCGTTTATTGCAAATTCAGCTTCGGAATCTGTCTCTACTTCAGGTGAAATTACATTAAAGGGCAAACTAACTCCTGTGCT
>CAZWPZ010000338.1:0-17285 GCA_964636005.1 uncultured Eudoraea sp. | reverse complement strand
AGCGGATGGTTCTTCCAGATTTGGTCCTGAAAATAGATGGGGTTATTTCCCATCCGTATCTGGAGGGGTGAATTTTGGTAAAATCTTCTTTGATGACAGCGCTACTATTTCTAACTTAAAACTTAGAGGAAGTTGGGGTATAACTGGTAACAATAATATTGGAGATTATTTATACTCATTTGGACTACAGACGAACTTCAACTATGTTATAGATGGAGCCTTAGTAAGTGGTACACGACCATCGAGATTAGCGAATCCAGGTCTTAAATGGGAAGAATTAACTTCGGTAAATATTGGTGCAGACTTAGGTCTTTTTAATGATGCCCTTACTTTATCTGCTGAATACTTCATAAACGAGAGTGATGGTCTTCTTGTAGATATACCAACTCCAAGGTCTTCTGGTGATACCAGAGGTACGATAACTCAAAACGTAGGTGGTACTAAAAGTACCGGATTGGAATTCGTTGTAGGCTACAGGGATTTTAAAGGAGACTTTACCTGGGGTGCCAACCTAAACTTATTTAATACCTTAAGTGCCGAGGTAACTTCACTTGGTAGAGTAGATGCCATATTTAACGGGAATTTTTACCAGCAAAATCACAACAGATTAGTTGTTGGAGAGGCGCCTTTCCATTTCTTTGGTTATCAGACCGATGGAATCTTCCAAAACCAGGCTGAAGTGGATGCCCATGCAACACAGAATAATGCAGAGCCTGGAAATATTAGATATGTAGATACAAACCTCGATGGGCAAATTAATGCAGATGATAGAGTGATTATTGGTAATCCTACCCCTGATGTAACCCTAGGTTTAGATTTTAACTTCCAATACAAGAGGTGGGATGCATCCATATTCTTAAACGGTGTTTATGGTCTTGATACCTATGCTGGTTATAGGTACCCAACAGAGCAACAAGCACGTCTTTTTAATATGAGTACTGTTATCTTAGACAGATGGTCACCAACCAATCCTTCTAATACGATTCCAAAAGCCACTCCAGGATTTACTGGAAATGAGTTAGTGTCTGATCGTTTTGTAGAAGACGGATCTTTTACCAGATTTAGAAGTATGATGTTAGGATATACACTTCCTGGAAGTGCTGTAAAGAGTTTTGCAAATGGAAGTCTAAGTAAACTACGTTTTTACTTAAGTGGGCAAAATTTAATAACTTGGACTAAGTACTCCGGTTATGATCCGGAAATTGTTCCAGCACTATCTAATGGTACTGTAACCGCTATTGGTTTGGATCGTGGAAATTACGCACCGCCTATCACAGTTTTAGTTGGACTACAAGTTGAATTTTAAAAAATTGATAATGAAAACAAAGAATTTAATTCTAACAATTGTTGCGGTTTTTACATGTGTATTAAGCTGCAAAGAAGAAGAACTGGATCTTCAGGATCCTAACGTAATTGTCCCTGAAGTATTTTTCCAAAACTCAGGTGAGCTTCAATCTGCGGTTAATGCGGCGTATAGCTTCCTTCAGACACAGGGGATGTACGGAAGAATTGCATTTTTCCTATGGGATAACTTATCACAGGAAAATTTAGGAACGGACGCACTTCAAGGTGGATTAAAGGCCTTTATGGATTATACCTACGACCCATCACTAGGTGAATTGCTTACCTTTTGGGAAGCTGCCTATAGAGGTGTAGCTAGCTGTAATTTTGTGATTGAGTCTGTTGAAAGTGGTTTGGTACAAAATGTTCCTGCCGAAGAAATCAACCAACGTCTTGCAGAAGCCAAATTCCTTAGAGCACTTTATTATTTTGATTTGACCAATTTATTTGGTGGTGTTCCTCTATTAACCGCTCCTGCAACGGATGCGGAAGGTACTCCTAAGGCTACGCAGGAAGAAGTTTATACTCTAATCTTTGAGGATCTTACTTTTGCCGTTGCCAACTTACCAGAAAAAGGACAAACACAAAATGGTAGAGCTACAAAAGGTGCTGCACAAGCCTTAAAAGGAAAGGCACATTTATACTTAGGCCAATGGGCACAAGCCAAAGCTGAATTAGACGCCATTACTGGCTATACTATTGTAGGTGTAGATCCTAGAGCTAATGGTAATGTAGAAGGAGAATTTAACCCAGAATCCATTTTTGAAGTTAATTACGATCAAGTAATTGGCGGTGACCAGTGGAATGCTACTGGTGATGGTGTTAGAGAAACAACCTTTAGAGGTATCGAATATTCTCCATTAAACTTTGCCAACATAATTGTCAGACCAACTTTGCTTGCAGAATATGAAGAAAATGACCCTAGAATTAAGGCTTATTTTTACTCAGCTGGTGATGAATTCGGTGGGCAAAGATATCCAGAAGGCTCTGAATTACCAATTGGTGGGCCAGTTGAGTTTGGACCTCCAGACGGAAGTGGAACTGTTCCATTAGTATTTACTTTAGCGTCTCCTGCATGGAGAAAATACCAAAATCTTGACACTCGTTTAAGCGATGGATTTGAATATAGTGGTATTAACTTTAGAGTTATTCGTTACGCTGATGTTCTCTTAATGCGGGCAGAAGCGGAAAATGAATTGGGTAATTCTGGTGCGGCCATTACGTTGCTAAACAGAGTTAGAAATAGAGTTAATATGCCTAACTACGGTACTGCCGAAATGGATGCAGCAGGATATCCTGTTGGATCTAAAGACCAAATTTTCAATGCCATAGTGCATGAAAGACAAGTTGAATTAGCTGGCGAACAGGTAAGGTATTTTGACTTAAAAAGATGGGGTATGCTAGCGGATGAAATTGAAGGTTTCGTTCCTGGAAAGCATGAATTTATGCCTATACCTCAAGCTGAAATTGACGGTAATCCTCAAATGACCAATGCAGACCAGAATCCTGGATACTAAGCGTATTAAATTGAATAATTTGTTTGATTGAGTTAGTTTTTTTTATTCCTAAGGGTGGTATTCTAGTAATACCACCCTTTTTTTTGGAGTCCTGTTACCCTCGTTATATACTTCAAAAGGAAAAACTAATATCGGAAGCTTTTAACCCTAGCGTTATTTTGTGTTACTAGTATAAAGGTTTCGCCGTCTTTATCACTACCAGATTTTATATGATGGGACTGCCCTGGAACATAGAAACCAGAACTAGCACTACCAATAACCTTAAAACCTTGCTTACTGCCTAATAAGTAGAGACCTGTTAAGGCATCCATTCTACCGTAAATGGATTCGGAACTAAAGTCGTTACCCACCACAAGAACATCTAAATATCCGTCTTTGTTAAAATCCTCTACAAGAAAATCATTAATTGGTGCAACTTGACATTGCATATCTAATGGGCTTATTTTAAACCTATTCCCTCCAAGGTTTTCCACATAACTACTCGCAAAAATTTTGGCATATAAGGTTTCCTCTTCTAAATTCTGAATATTCATAAGCCCTTGAAAATCTTCCCGATTAAAATTCTCATACCGCAGGTATTTTCGCTTAAGGTTAGGTAACTGATTTACTATATTATCACGAGCGTGAAGCGGCAACAGTTTAGCTCCTTCTTCCATAGTAAAATACTTCCCTAAGACAGGATCAGGGCTGCCATTGTCATCAAAATCCCCTTTATAAACATATAAGGGTTGTTCCTGACTTGGATTAAAAAACCCATTCAGGCCTTGGTTGCCTATCAAAAAGTCTATATCGCCATCTTTATCAAAATCTCCCTTTGCTATTCCATTCCACCATCCTGTGCTATTAATCTCATTATTCTGACCGTCTATAAAGGATGTCGTCATAGTATTTAAATTACCACTAATGTTTTTAATTAGTGTTATTGGCATCCACTCTCCTACTACTACCAAATCTTGCCAACCATCCGCATTTATATCTACCCATTCGGCATCCGTAACCATCCCAAGACTATCAATGGCGGGGAAGGACTTCTCCTTTAAGATCCCATTTTCATTTAATAAAATCTTACTAGAAGGCTTATTTGGATAATTCCCTGGTACTATTCTGGAACCTATAAAGAAATCCATATCACCATCCTTATCTATATCTGCCGGTCTTACAAGCTGATGACTATCCTGTGATTCTTGCAAAAATGCTTTGGCTCGTAACAAGCTTCCCTTCCCATCATTTAAATAAACACGGTCTACATAATTTTCGGATGTCTTCCCGAATTCAGAACTGCCACTTGATACATACAGGTCTAAATCACCATCCCCATCTATGTCTACAAATACGGCATCCGTATCCTCATAATTTGTTTCCAGTTCCTGCCTGATTTCATATTTTCCTTCCCTATTTTGAAACCATAAACTCCCTGCTTCTCCATTACTACCACCAATAAATAGTTCATCGCCTGGTTTTCCATCGATATTGGCAATAGCAATACATGGCCCATACTGAGAATGCTGACGCATGAGTAAAGGTTGAATTGCATATTCGTTAAATGGATTTTCTTTGTGCGTATGATCGATTAGCAAATGGTCTGTCTTAAAAAAGCTCTTGGATGGACGCATTATGCCTTGACTCTCTGTCTTGGAATCATTAATACTAAGCTCCAGAATTTGATTCGCAGGTATTTGGTTCATCCTGGTACTATTGCCATTCGGCCATGTTATCAACAAGGAATCTACGGTATTATCTGCTACTCCAAAATGTACCACGGATTCAACAGATGAAAGATACCCCCTAATAACGGATTGAAAATGTTGTTGCGCAACTCCGTTGTTCCATAGGGTTACTTTCGCACCAATACTCTCAGGATTCTCCGGACTACCTTTAAGATTAATTCTCAAATAATGCTTTTCTTTCTCATCTGAGGTTTTATTCTCCAATAGTGTTGCCTCTTCATTAATATTATTGATTATTAAATCCAAATCGCCATCCTGATCAAAATCGGCGTAGGCTACACCGTTCGAAAAACTGGGTGAGGCAGAAACCCATGTAGTGGAAACATCTTTAAATTGTAAACTACCTTCATTCTCATAAATATAGTTTGGCAAATAAATACTATCCAATTGCTTTGTAAATTCCTTTTGCTTTTGCAAGCGTTCCTCGGTAGTACCAAACATGTTGTTTTGACTTGAATAGTTTATATAATCCAGGTCCGTTACATCTTTTACATAGCCATTGGTTATATAAATATCTTTATCTGCATCATTATCCAAATCAATAACTAATGGCGCCCAGCTCCAATCCGTGCTGGATATTCCAGACAGAAACCCAACTTCACTTGCACGAATAACATCCTCACCATTAAACCCATTATGGAGTTGTAAGGTATTATGAACGAACTGAGCACTATAACCGTTTCTCAATGCGAGCAAATACTTCTCATAGTTCATATTGCCCAACATTTTTTTCTGTCGCTCATAATTTTCCGGAAGCATATCAACCACCAGTACATCCGGTAAATCGTCATTATTTATATCCGCAAAATCTACCCCCATCGCATTAAATGTTTCGTGTCCTAAATAGTCCTTGCTACGTTCTTCGAACCAAGGCTGAAGACTGTCCTTATGACGCTGTTGGATATAGAGAAGATCCTCGGTAATAAAGTCGTTAGCTATGTATATATCTACTAAGCCATCATTGTTAAAATCATTAATCCCTATACCTAAACCATATCCCCCTTGGTCTATTTTTGATTCTTCGGAAACATCTCTAAAATAGGGATGCCCTAACGCTTCTTTAAAGTCATTTTTTAACAGATAATCCTTTAAATGCTTTGGCATATACTGCTTGGGCACGGGATTATTCTTATCGAAACCAGAATTCCCATTATGGAGAATATAAGCATCTAAATCGCCATCACCATCATAATCAAAAAAAGCAGTCTGTTGTGAATAATTCCCGTCATTCAATCCATATTCGGCGGCTTGTTCTATAAATTTTGGTATACCGGTCTCATCATTGCCTTGATTAATGAATAAAAGGTTATAGCAGTTATTCTGACAATTAGAACCCCCGACGTTTAAATAAAAATCTACTAAACCGTCTGCATTAATATCCACAACCGAGACACCTGTTACCCAGCTATTAATCTCCTGACCAATTTTTTCGGTGATATCGGTAAATTTCAAATTCCCCGCATTAAGATATATTCTGGTGGGAACCTGATTACCTCCCAGAATAACGTCGGGTAAACCATCCGAATTTAGATCTCCAATTCCAACGCCACCTCCATTATAGCAGTATTGAAAATCTACTACGTTGATTGAGTCATTTTCCGAAATGATATTCTTAAAGTGGATTCCTGAATAATCCGGGTCCACAGCCATCAATCTCGTATCCTTTTGCGGACTTTCACAACCCAACATTATTAAAAATACTATGGTTAAAACTGAAATACTCTTAAACATAAATCTCCTATTTTGCTGGCTAATATACCTATTTTGGCAGTAGCCTTTTCTATGAAATAAACAAATTACATCCGCTTTATTATCCATTGTTTTTGTATCACTTATCTGGACTGGCAACACTTTGTTCCCATAATTCTTCTGCATATATCTTGATTAAATGTGTTCTGACTTCTACCTGCATTTTCGTATCTGTCCCCGTCGTATTAACGGCCATAGATTTGGAGGGTATCATAGGCATATGACAGGCAATACAATTAGACTTAGGTACTGCAACTACTTCTTCATTTTCCTGACATTCTATAGTAGTATCCTGATGGCAGGAAATGCATTTCTGATTAAAAAAAGACCTATCTCCATGTTGATCTTTGTGCGAATCATGGCATGTTGCACAATTCATACTTGCACTATTTATAAAACACTCGCTTCGTTTTAGTAAGTCGACCTGATTTCCATGTACATCTATTTCCTCCTCTGGATTGATTGTGGCTGGTTGTGAAAAGTGCCTTAGGTTATCCCCGACTACAAACTCAAAAGAGGGTCGAACATCAGAACGTATTCCGGAATGGCATAAGGCACATAAATCCATTTGCCTATCTCTGGATAAGGTGTCCATAAGTACAAGGTGTTTAGGAAGGCTATCGTATCTATTAGATTCGTGATACACTACATGACGATACGCTGGCCCATGGCATCTTTCACAGTCTATACCAAGTAGTATTTGAGATTTGTCGTAGGTATTTCCCATACCGTATAAGGTGGTACTTTTGGCGAAAGTAGCATGACACTCAAGACATTTCGCATTTACAGGCCTCAACTCTTCAGATACTCTTTTTTCCAAACCAGGGCTGATAGTCCACATATTTATTGGAGTAAAATACGATAATGGTAACTGAAACAGCTCGTTGTCTTTCCATGAAGCATACGATTGCCCTTTTCTTCCGGATCCAATAATTATGTCCATCTTATACCGTACGGCTGAGCTTTTTTTACTGGTTTGAAAATAGTCTTGAAATATTCCCTCCTTAGTATGGCTCATAATAAACCATGAACTATCGTTTAACTGATAGTAGTTTTGAGGATTTTCTAAGCTCCCCATAACCCTATCTTCACTTACATAAGCAGAACTATTAAAATGTGCCGTATTAATGTGAGAATTATAAATATCCGGGTGACATGTTATACATCGTCCGGAACCAACATATTTTTCTCCATTTTTATGTATTGCCAACCCTTCTATATTCTCGTAATCTGACTCGTCTACATCCCCCTTAATTCGAAACATCAAAACAATGGTAAAAAGCGCAATAACAATAAGCGCTACCGTCAATCCAGACATTTTTTTTAGTCTTTGTTTTATTTTTGTCATTCCTGCCAAGATACGTATCCTCAACCTATTTTAATTTTATTATTCCTTCAAGACCTTCTTATTTTAACAATTGTTTAGGTTTTCACTATATTTAAAAACTCTATGGCCGAAGCAGTATTTATTTGGGGATTTATTCAAAGTTTTATTGTGGGAATTACTATACCCATGGTGAAACGCGCCCGAAATAATTATATCCTCTCCTTAATCTTTTTAGTTACTGCTTTAAACATCTTGTTTCAGTATTTATTACGATATCAAGAATTAAAGTTTACACATCCTAATTACCTTATAGTCCCCGATATTCTAGACCTATTCCTCCCAACGCTTATTTTGATATATATAAACGAAATAATGGGTAAACCTTTGACAAAAAAAAGGTACCAGTATTTTGCAATTCCGCTACTTTGGTCTCTGGTACTCATAGGTTACGTTTTACTCAAGGATGATTTTAATTTTAGATCGTATATCGGCAATACTTTTCATAAGCTCGACCTTACCGTTATTTTTTGCTGGAAACTATTTCTATCTATAAAGTGCTATCTCCTTTTTAATTTTAAGGATATCTCTTTAAAAAACAAGCAACAGTCCATTCTTCTTTGGCCTCGAGTTTTATCTATATTTCTATTTGTATTAACCTATATAGCCTTGACCAATTTGGTCTATTGGTTAATTATTGGTACCAGAACTCCCGATGCATTTTCAGAAGGATTACAAAAACTTGTAGAGGCCAATTATTTAGTTCTTACTTGTTCCATAATCTTTGTCACAATTTTCTTTTCGTTCAAATTCCCAAAAATTCTTTCTGGCTTGCCGGTAATAAAAACTATGGAACCTAACAGTTTTCCCGAGGCCAAAACCTACGGAAGAGAGCTAAACGAGCTGATAGAAAAGAAAAAAATTCATTTAGATACAGAGCTTAATGAAAAAAAATTAGCTGAGGCCTTAGGAATTCATTCTTATATTCTATCCCGACTATTAAATGATCATTTGGGCAAATCTTTCAATGAATTTATAAATGAAAAAAGAATAGATGAAGCCAAACGAATTCTAAGTGATCCTGCGAATAAAAATGTTACCATTTTTGCGGTTGCTATTGATAGTGGTTTTAGAACAGAATCTGTTTTTTATGTGAATTTTAAAAAAAGTACCGGTATTACCCCCACTCAGTATAAAAAGAAAATCATCAAAGAAAACGCTTCTTAAACATCTTTGCACCTCCCTAGTTCTTTTTAAAATACGATTTTAGTAATTCCCATCTCGGTGCATTTTCTATTCTAGTACTGTCTTGTCTATCTGTAATCGACATTTCAGGATCCCATACCTGATTCTCCCTATAGGCATGATAACTCCAGGACCAACCGTTATCTTCCGCAATATCTATTATATCGGTCAGGTAGTTTAATCCATGCTCCCCAGTCCACCGTGGACTACTAAATTCACCGACCAAGATGGGTATTTCCGGATGTAAATTGGAAAACTCGATTAATTCTGCCTGCTCTTTTTCCAGTTGATTTTTATCCCATTTAACACCATCAATAGTTACAGGATAGGGTACATATTCTCCTTCTTCCCAAATATTTTGATGGGAAAACGGTACAGGCATATAGGTATGGGTTTCTAGACATATATTATCATCCTCTGGCAACCTGAAATACGCAATCCCTTTGTGATATCCCTGCATTTTCTTGTTAACACTGTCATAAACCCTTGGTAAAGCGTATACTATAGTATGTACCGAATCTACTTTACGAATAGCATTAGTCAGTTTTTTATATAATAAATTTATATCCTGAGGTGTCCCCTCTTGCATATCTATAGGGATCTCGGGTTCATTCAAAAGATCATAGCCCGCTATTACTTTTCCCCTATCGGCATATCTGGAAGCCATGGTTTCCCAAAAATATATTAAGATATTATGCCACTTAAATTCTTTAAAAAATGGATCATTCCCTAGCATCGTCCATTGATGATTGGTTCCCGGGTACTTATGTGGATCTATAAGAACACTGACATCGTATTTATCTGCCCAGTCTAAAACTGAATCTAACTTTTGAAAAGCGCTTTCTTCCAGGTTATAAGGTTCTTCCAAATTTATAAATGGACAAATAGGCATGCTCAATCGGATAAAATTTCCTCCAGCTTCGGCGAAATGGGCAATATCTTCTTCTTGTATGGTACAATTTACATTCACTCCCCTATAGTTCTGCCATAGATACGTTTGCTCTTTGTCAACAATTACTTCCTGTGCGGCTTTCTCTTTACACGAAAAAGCCAAAATAGTAGACACAAAACTTAGGATAAAGATAAATCTGGACATATTATTTTTTTGGATTATCTGCTACTTCAATAGCAAGATGTTAAACGACAACTTTATATTATTTCCAACAATAATACGTAGCCCTTCCTTAATTATACTAGTATTTTAAGAATTAGAAGTGAGTTGAAAATCCTAAACATCAAATTTGATTATAAAGCAATTTCTATGTTTATTTCAACGACAAAACGAATTTTTCTACTCTCTATATTTCTACTTACAAGTTTCTTAAGCTGCGGTCCTAAAGACTCACAAGAGATAAAAGAAACACCAGTACAAAATGATCCTTTAACCAACTATGTAGACGTCTTTATTGGTACCGAAAGGGGTGAAAGCGAACATCCTGGTGCAAGAGGTAATACCCATCCTGGTGCTACAGTTCCATGGGGGATGGTCGCGGCCAGTCCACAAAGTTTTGATTTTTCGAGTAAACATTTAGCAACTGGATATAGAGACGCACAAGATTCTATATACGGTTTTAGTTGTGTAAACTTCTCAGGGGTTGGCTGCCCGGCAGCCGGAAGTGTCCCTATCCGATTTTCATCGGGTCGATTCAATATGTTTAAAAAAGGCTCTAAATACACAGAACAAGTAGCTAAACCAGGATACTACAGTGTTGATCTGGTAGATCATCAAATAAAGGTAGAAACCAGTACCACTACCAGATCGGTCATTTTTAAACTGCATTTACCAAGAGGTGAGAGCAATATTTATTTTGATCTTAGTGCGCAACAAGGTCATATTAAAGGTGGGGAAGTACTTAGTCATACTAACGCATCCCTTAGCGGATATCAGTTAGAAGGGTTTTTCTGTGGAGCCGACACCAAAAGTAAAACCTTTTTTCATGCAGAATTAGAACAAGAAGCAGATACTACCAGACTTGTCTACGGCAAATTAAAAAGTAATAAGCTTAATCAAAATTTAAAAAATAAACCTACAGGTCTGGTCTACACTTTTTATAAGGAAGTGGCCTCGGTTATACAGCTCAAGGTAGGTGTTTCTTTCGTATCCGAACTAAATGCAAAAACTAACCTTGAGGCAGAACAACCAGATTATAACTTTAAAAAAATTGTAAATCAGGCCAATGCGACTTGGGAAAAAGAATTAGGGAAAATACGAATAACAACAGACCAACTAGATGATAAGATTACTTTTTATACCGCTTTATACCATAGTCTTTTAATGCCAATTACATTTAATGATACTAATGGAGAATACATAAAACAGGGAAGCGAACATGAGGTTGGCAAGGTAACAGATCATATACGTTATACCGGCTTTTCACTATGGGATACCTATAGGACGTTACATCCACTTTTGACCTTGGTTTACCCTGAAGTACAGGTAGATATGGTTAAAACGATGCTCGGCATGTATAGGGAATCTGGTCATCTTCCCAAATGGGAAATTTTCGGGCAAGAACCAAATATTATGGTAGGAGATCCGGCAGCTATTGTAATTGCAGATACCTATGTAAAAGGAATAAGGAATTTTGACACAGAATATGCGTTTAACGCAATGAAGCATCAGGCGGAGGTAACGGAAGGAAATTTTGTCAGGAGAGGTTTAAAAGAGTATCTCGATCTAGGCTATATCTCCATGGATGGGGAATTTAGTGATGTTGCAAACTTTCAATGGAAAAATGGTGTTGTTTGGGGAGCAGTCTCTACTACAATGGAATTTAATTTAGCCGACTATGGTATTGCTCAAATGGCAAAAGGTTTGGGAAAACAACAAGATTACACCCGTTATTTAAATCGATCCTATTCGTTTTTGAACCTGTACGACGCTCAATACGGTATGTTACGCCCTAAAAATAAGGATGGTAGCTGGTATACACCCTTTGATCCTACACAAGAGTTATGGGATAAAATGAATTTTGGATTAAGGGGAGGCCCTGGCTTTGTAGAAGGATCAGCATGGCAGTATTTATATTCTATTCCTCATGGAATAGATTCCTTAATTAGTATCATGGGAAGGGATAGGTTTGAAAACCAACTTGACGAACTTTTCGAAAAAGAATATTTTGACATGACCAATCAACCAGGCCTTGGGTTTCCATTTATGTATAATTATACGGAGAACCGAAACAGTAAAACCCCGCAAAGAGTCCACGATTGCTTACAAACTTACTTTCGCAATGCACATAATGGGTTGCCGGGTAATGACGATGCAGGAACCATGTCTGCATGGGTGGTATTTGCCATGATGGGTCTATATCCAGACACCCCAGGATCTCCTGATTATATGGTTACAACCCCAACGGTAGAAGAGGTCAAAATTAAATTAAACACCGAATATTATAAAGGTGATGGCATTCAAATAACCCGATTTGGTTCAAAAAATGCCCCTATCCAAAGTATTGAACTGAATGACTCCTCTGTAAAATATAAAATCAATCATTTGGATTTAACAGGTGAAAATTCCGTTTTAGAGATTCATACCTCCGAATAGAAGTCTTATTAATTTACCTTAATAATAATTCTTTTATAGGCCGTTAAAGGATTCTCTTTATTGTCTTTTAATTCTAAAATTAAATGATACGTCTCTCCTTGCTTTGCTTTGTTAGAAATTTCTAGTTCGACAACTTCTGAATTGCCCCCGTTCCTCAGTCTAGGCAAAGAAGAACCTGCCGTACCTGCTTCTTTGTAGAAATACCAATTAAAATGAATACCGTCTCCATCTGGGTCATATGAATCACTAGCATCTAAATGAAGGATAGCTCCTACTTTTAAAGGTATTACGGTTTCTTTAGAGTTTTCAACTTTGTCTATTTTCACCATTGGCGGATGATTGGCCTCACCGTATGTTTTCGTTCCCCAATGCACTCTCGCCGCAAAATCATTTTGGAATGCTGGCCTCCATCTATAAACGGTTGCCATGGCCGACTCTTCATCACTACCGGTTTCTGGGTTTAAATAGTAGTCCTTTGCATCCACATAATGTGTTTTGGTTAACTTCTTAAAGCGTCCACCCCATCCACCGTATTCAGGGTGTTGTGCATTATTCAAGCCGTTGTTTAGAAAATAAAACCAAGAAGGGGTATCGCCTTCTTTCATGGCTCCATAGGGATTACCGTTTTCACCTCCCGTATAGGCTTTCAATGGATATAGAGATGCTAAAGGATTTTCACCATGTACAAAATCTAAAAGCCAATTTCTAGACGTTATATGCATATCGCCTCCTAAAAACATCCCACGGTAGCCAGATTTCCATTTATCCCCGGACTGATCTAACGCAACAATCTTCCAAATTTCCGGAAATTCTGTAATTATCCAATCTACCGAAGAATCTTGTTTTCCTATAAAGTAAATTCTGAGTTTGTTTTTAAATTCGGCAAACTGGCTAGTGGTTAATTCAGATCTTGCATCCCATAGTGCCTGGGCTATATCAGCTCCTCCTCCCCATACGGATATATTTACCAAGTCATTACTATGAAGCACTTGCTCAATTATCCATTGGGAACCTTCGGTTTCTTTATCCTCACCGATATATTCATGATAGGGTATTCGGGTCCCATTTGCATTGCACCCACTTTTAACTAAGGAATGTAGATAAGTAGTTGAAGGAAACTCCTTGGAATGCAATTTTAGGTTTTCTTCTACTTCTCCATATTTATCGATTAGTTTATGAATGATATCCACCCGGATAATAGGTGGCTCTTTATCGTAATTAGAATCGGCATTTGCGATAAGACCAAGAAGATTGAATTCATTGGAGTAATGCAATAAACGAATCATTGATTGTGTATCGTCCGGGTCCTGACCTATATCGGTGGTTACAATTAAATTGGGCTTTTGTGCAAAAGAACTGCCCGGAATAATGCAACATAGAAGTAGAATAATAATTCGGAATATTAGCTTGATATGCATGGGGATTACACTTTTAAAACGAGCTCCATAAGATAGTTTAATCTTTTTAAAAAGCACTCTTAGCTATTAAGGGAAAATAAAGTATTTGGTAGAATCCAATAAACTTTTAGTTATCCCATTTATTGCCTAGGTTCTTTCTTCTTATAAATCCAAAAAGGAGCGGTAGTAAGCCAACACAAGGTTCCCAAGAGAATCCAATTTTTATAAGATTCCACCTCCATAAGATTAAATAACACAAGGAAAGCAGGAACTATTGTTAATCCCAGACCAATAAACGAAGTTATTTTTAGTAGTATTTTCATAGGGATCTATTGTTTAATCAAATTTTGTTGTACGTAGGACAAGGCTGTATAGATCATTGCTGCAATTATCCAACTCGGTAAAGCGACAAAAAAGTAAAAATCTGCATTAAAATAGACGTAAAGACCATAACCTGCTAACATGGATATTACCCATGTAAACGCTACTACAAAGTTAAATTTCAGGCCTTTATATTCCGCAAAGTTCGAAATGAGTCCCATTTTGGGGAATAGAAAAATATCCATTAGTACTACCGCACCTACAGGTGCTGCTACTAGGGCATAAATACCTAAATATTGATCTAATTTACTCACTATAGCTGGAAAACATGCAAGACAAGTTGCAACTATCCCTACTATTATGGTAACCTTCCATCTCTTCATGGATGGCATCAATGCCTGCACAGCCAAACCGGCCCTATATATGGTAGGATTTGCTGTGGTCCATCCGGCAGCAACTACACATATCAAGCCCGCAATTCCTGCACCTAAAAACGCGATAGTCCCAGGGGACGGATTCATATTACCAAGACTAAGGGCATAGGCGCATAAAATCCCAGAAGCTACCCAGGCCATAAAATGGCCGATAAACATGCCAAATGCAGAGGCAAGACCGTAACTGGCTTTTTTTGCATAGCGATAGATAGACATATCGGATAGGCCAATATGCATTGCATTATTACAGAGCCAGGCAAATATCATTACATGCCAAAAGGTATACTTAGTTTGCCCTTCCAAGGGAACACCTGTCCAAATCTTACTATTGGCGATCTCCCAGAAATTGTCTATCCCAGTTACCCCCAACTGAGGTAGAACAGAAAGTCCGGCTGCCAAAAAAATAAGTGGCATCCATGGTGCAAATAGTGCAGAAAACTTTGCGACTATCTCAAAGCCAAAGGTGGCGACAACTGCTATCACTGCTCCAACAGCGAAAATTATCATTATCCAGGAAAAGTTATCGACGTATAGGCTTGTTAGCCCCGGTCCTTCCACATCAATAAGTATCCCAATTGCAGAGGCAGAAACACCTATCATTGCAGCGGCTAAAACCGCGTAGAGCAATCCATTAACAAAGTTGTAAATAGAAACAAGGTTAAAACCACAAATCTTTTCTAATTGGTAAAATATGGTTAGTCTGGTTTTTACCGCCGCTGGTGCACAGACCAGTGTCCAACTTAAGGTTGCCAAAATGTTACCAATTAATAGTCCAAACAGTAAGTCAACGGCCGAAACACCATGTAACACAAACAGTGGCCCAATTACAAATTCTGTACCTGCTATATGCTCCCCTGCAACTAAGCCAACAAAACTTTTGAAATCCTTAACGGCAGACTTGGGAACAGGCTCTCTCTCGTATTCTTTTACATTTTCGACCTCCTTAAGTTGTAACAACTTCTTAATCTGCATAGCTAGACTGTATTGGTTTTTGTTAGTTTGATGGAACTGTAACTGTAAAGTAGTATACTTCCATTAGTTTTTAAAAATATAGGCTTTGTGCTGCCAAAACCTTCTCATTTGGAAAATCAGAGAAATAAATAGTGCCTTTCAAAAATTGACAGAAGTTTGTCACATCTTCTTCTACATTACAAATTAATAGGAATAAAATATTACAGAACCCTATCTTTCTTTTTATTTTTTGCATTATCATTAATGCCCATTATTCCAAATTTTATAAAGTAAAACAAACGAAATATGAAAAACTTTTCTTCCTTAATAATAGTTGCTTTTCTTCTATTTGTTAGTTGTAAGAAAAAACAGGACGTAACTATTGGAGAAAAACCAAATATCATTTTTTTATTAACGGATGATCAGCGATGGGATGCGCTTAGTGTAATGGGGAATCCTATTTTAAAAACACCTAACATAGATAATCTTGCCAATGAAGGGATTCTTTTTGACAATGCCTATGTAACCACCTCCATTTGTGCTATTAGCAGGGCCAGTATGCTTACCGGGCAATATCTCTCCAGACACGGAATAGATGACTTTAAAAAATCCTTTTCTCCCGAAGTTCTTCAAGAGACCTATCCGCTTTTGTTAAAGGAACATGGGTATAGAATTGGATTTATAGGCAAATATGGTGTAGGGAGTTCGGATACCCATCCCAGAGATCGATATGATTTTTGGGAATGTTCCCTAAAAGAACAACCCGACTATGAAAATGTAGACAAAGATGGCAATTATATCCACTACACTGATGTTGTTAGCAATAACATATCTACCTTTTTGGATTCCAACAATGACAAACCATTTTGTCTTTCTGTAAGTTTCAAGGCCCCCCATGTACAAGACGGGGATCCAAGACAATTTATACCAAATCCACGCTATAAAGAGTACTTTAAGGACATTGGAATTCCGGAACCAAAAACAGCAGACCCTAAATATTGGGAATCCTTTCCTCCTTTTTTTCGAACAGATGAAAATATTGCCCGAGAAAGGTGGAAACTACGATTTGACACCCCTGACAAATTTCAGGAGAGTGTAAAAAATTATTATCGCCTTTTAACGGGAGTTGATGACGTCGTAGGGAAGATGGTCGAACAACTGAAAGCCCAAGGATTAGATAAGAATACAATAATTATTTATATGGGAGATAACGGGATGTTTTTGGGAGAGCATGGCCTGGCAGGAAAATGGTATCCGTATGAGGAATCCGTAAGAGTCCCTCTAATAATATATGATCCTCGAACAGCATCTGATAAACCAATGGGTAGAAAAACAGAGATTGCATTGAATATAGACATCGCTCCGACCATCTTAGGGTTGGCAGGAGTTAAAGCTCCCAAATCCATGCAAGGATTAAACTTAATTGAACGATTAAAAAATGGTCGAGATACAAGGTCGGAGTTCTTCTATGAACATACCTTCTTTGGCAGTCCAAGACTCCCCGAAGTCGAGGCAATTATTAATCCCGAAATGAAATATATTCTGTATACAGAGCATGGGTATGAAGAACTTTTTGATTTAACAAAAGACCCCTATGAAGAATCCAATCTTGCAGCAGATCCTGCCTATAAAGATATTCTGGTAAAACAAAGACAAGTATATCAATCGCTTAAAAAAGCTGCGAATTAGGAGTAAATTATCCCAAGTTTACAAACGGTCCACATAAATTTGC
>CAZWPZ010000337.1:0-40862 GCA_964636005.1 uncultured Eudoraea sp. | reverse complement strand
ATCCTTTAGTCCTAAACACCTGTCTACCGCGGCTTTACACTCCTATTTGCTAGGAGCAGTTGCCCCACGGCCTATTGCTTTTGCAAGTACTATAGATGAAAGTGGTAATCCTAACTTGGCACCATTTAGTTTTTTCAATGTATTTAGTGCTAATCCTCCTATTTTGATCTTTTCTCCAGCCAGGAGAGTCAGAAACAACACTACAAAAGACACATTGGAAAATGTAAAGAAGGTAAAAGAGGTTGTAATAAACATCGTCAATTATGAGATGGTACAGCAAATGTCTTTGGCCAGTACAGAATACCATAGTGGTATCAATGAATTTGTAAAATCTGGTCTTACCATGGAGGCATCAGAATTGGTAAAACCTTATAGAGTTGCTGAGTCGCCAATTCAATTTGAATGCGCGGTCACAAAAATCGAGCCATTAGGAAGGGAAGGGGGTGCTGGGAATCTGGTATTTGCAGAGATCGTACATTTTCATGTGCATAAGGATGTTTTAGATGAAGATAATAGATTAGATTTAACCAAAATTGATCAGGTGGCTAGAATGGGTGCGAACTACTATTCCAGAGCAAGGGATGGTATGTTTGAGGTTGAAAAGCCAAATACAAATATTGGCATTGGTGTAGACGCTATTCCAGTTGATATAAGTAGTCTCCCCTTATTAGACGGTAATGATCTGGGCAAATTGGGGAATATTACGAAAATACCTTCTGAGACGGATATAGCAGAATTTTTAAATGATTCAAAAGAGATTCAGGGCTTATTAAAACACAATGAATCATCGAAATTACTAAAAAAGGCAAAGAGTTTTTTAAATAATAATGATGTGCAGACCGCTTGGAACGTACTTTTAATAAACAGAAGAATAAATGGAAATTCAAGGAAAGATTAAATTAATTGATGAGACTAAAACATTTGGAAACAATGGTTTTAGAAAAAGGGAATTGGTTATTACTACCGAAGAACAATATCCACAGCATATTATGGTAGAATTTGTTCAGGATAAATGCGATTTATTGAATAATTATCAGGTAGGGCAAGATGTCAAGATTAACATTAATCTTAGAGGAAGAGAATGGACTAATCCTCAGGGCGAAGTAAAATATTTTAATTCTATCCAAGGATGGCGTATAGAGGCAATTCAACAAGAGACAAATAATGGGGAATTACCTCCAACACCTCCTATGGAAGCCTTTGCTCCTACAGACGATATCAATGAAGAAGATCATGATGATCTGCCTTTTTAAGGTAGGTAGTTTTACTTTTTAATGCGCACTTGATCTAAGTCTTGTCAGTTGAATAATCACGGAAGTAAAATCACCTTGCTAACGGAGGATTTAGTATTTCCACCTGTTAGGATGGCTACAAAGGATGGACTGCTTGCTGTTGGAGGAGACTTATCTCCAGAACGTCTTATTCTTGCATACAGATCTGGAATTTTCCCTTGGTTTAACGATGACTCCTTTATTTTGTGGTGGAGTCCTGATCCGCGAACCGTGTTATTCCCGAAAAAGATAAGAATTTCCAAAAGCATGCGAAAGATAATCTCTGATGGTAGATTTACCCTAAGCTGTAATAAAAGATTTGAGGAAGTCGTAAAGACTTGTGCTTCTATAAAGCGAAAAGGACAAGAAGGAAGCTGGATTACAAAAGGGATGCTTAAAGCGTATACTCGATTATTTGAGATGGGATATGCAAAATCCTATGAAGTTTGGGAAAATGAAATGCTGGTAGGAGGATTATACGGAGTTGATCTGGGAAATGTATTTTGTGGTGAAAGCATGTTTTCAACCAAACCAAATGCCTCGAAGTTTGCCTTAATTCAGTTAGCCTTAGAACTTGAGCAAAAGAATTATAGTGTAATTGATTTTCAAGAATACAGCAAGCATCTAGAGAGTCTGGGAGCTGAGAAAATATCTAGAGATAAATTTCTCAGTTTACTGAATGACAACTCAAAAGGAGGTAATTTTGAAACTCTTGAGTGAGGATTTCTAATCCTTTTATCCACATTACAAAATTTGTACATTGGACCGCCAACTCGGGAAGAATAAAAAATCGTTTTTTAAAAAGATTGAGGCCGTTTAATAAAGAACACGGTCGAAATTAGCAGGCAGGGATTTTTTCTTTTTTAATCGGCTTCCATTGGCATCATACGTAATTTCATACATATCGATAGCACGATTGACTTTACCCTTTACGAATATTTTATAGGTTATTTCCGGTAGGAGCAGGTTTTGAAAGGCATTCTTCAAAACAGTTTCTACCGTTTCACTACTATCTGCGGCATATCGTTGCCAAATTCTTTTAATTTTATACTTGTCGAACTCCTTGTCTATATCAGATTGAATTTCGGACCAAGAATCTTCTGGGATATCTATTTTACCAACACTAAAGGATATTACCTGGAGTACGCCAGTATCACTGAATTGCATGGAATAGTGTAGCTTTTCTTTTTTAAATTTAGCCACATAATCTGTAGCAGAACTATCTGTTTCTTTGTAAAATTTTAGGTTCTTGACATCGCTTAGATTATCCTTTAGAAAGCTGCGTGCATTAGATGGAAATTGGCATTTTTTTATGCGATACTCTCGTTCCGTTTTATTCTGACTTTGCACGGAAACTACAATGGTGAATAAAACCATAAATAGTGGTACGATTTTATACTTCTTCATAGCGAAAACAGTTTATTTCATGATCGTTCACCATTCCAGTTGCTTGCATGTAGGCATAGACAATGGTGCTGCCGACATACTTAAACCCCCTTTTTTTTAAGTCCTTGCTTATGGTATCCGAAAGAATTGTTTTTGAAGGACCAT
Organism: uncultured Eudoraea sp.; assembly: GCA_964636005.1. Classification (GTDB taxonomy): domain Bacteria; phylum Bacteroidota; class Bacteroidia; order Flavobacteriales; family Flavobacteriaceae; genus Eudoraea. Next base: position 38,040 of record CAZWPZ010000337.1, on the reverse strand, counting down.
CCTTATAATTAGAAATGGTGTTCTTAATAGGGTTGTTATTTACAAATCCCCATATGTAGGTACTAAAGCTTCCAAATTCTTCTTGTACTTTAATAAAGGCTTGTGCATTTGTAACAGTGGCCCTTATTTTGAGCTTGTTTCTGATAATCCCTTTATTCTGGAGTAGTTCATTGGTTTTCTGAATGTTGTACCCAGCTATTTTCTTGTAGTCAAAATTGTCAAAGGCTTTACGAAAATTTGCTCTTTTTTTTAGAATAGTGATCCAACTTAATCCTGCCTGAAAGGTCTCAAGGATTAGGAACTCAAAAATTCTGTCATCGTCGTAAATCGGGACACCCCACTCTTCATCGTGATAAGCTTCGTATATAGGATCTCCTAAACACCAGCCACATCGTTCTAGATTTTTAGACATTTCTTTTGATTTAATCAAAGATAAGGATATAAATCATTTCCTTTTTGCTAAGCTTCAGACAACACAAGGAGTCCTTAAAAAGGACGTTTACTAGCTTTAATCCATGTGAGATAGCCCTGGTAAAATATAATAGAAAGCACCTGATTTATAGAGCTATACGTTGATGGTCTGGGAGGGGAACATACTATGAAGAAAGGCACCGACAAATGAGAACAGTAAACACTTAAAGAAGTCAGATTAAGAGTTGTCGGTGCCGTGTTAGTATATTAAAATTCAATTTCATAGCCAGTATTTTTTTGAACCATAGTACTGTCTTGTCTCCTTAATTCTGCTTTGACCAGAGGGTATAAATTATAGAAATCTCTTCCATCTTCCCTTCGAAGAACTAGTTGTACATCACCATTCGGGTAGGACTCTGCACTTTCTACAATAAGTGACTGCCCATAGACATTAATTGTCCTCTCTATGCTTCCTTTTCTATAGATGGAAGAAAGAAGGTGGTCTGGTAGACTAATACTTTTTACCTGTGGCATATTTTTTAAAGGAATAGCATTGTAAGCACCTTGAAGTGGTTTTATGGAATTGATATCGTAAACGGAAATTGTTCCAATACTCTTTTGACCTAGTATTGGAAGTGTAAGTAGTATAATTAATAAAGAAGCAAAAGCTCTTTTCATCGATTTGTGTTTTCTTTTTCCGCCTAACAAATATAATATTGTAGCGCAAAAAAAATAGTAAAGCTATGTTAAAAATAAGTTAAACTATTATTAAGTGATAGTATTACTATTATATTTGACCGATTTTAATAGCTGCCAAATGGAAAAATTATTGCAATCACTTCGAATTACAATTAATGACAAGCTCTATGTAAAGGATCCCGAATCTTCTGATTTGGGCAAGAAGATAATTAAGGAAAGTATCATTATGATACACGAAATAGGCTTTGAGAGCTTTACTTTTAAAAAGCTGGGAACTAAGATAGGAAGCAATGAAAGTTCGATTTACAGATATTTCGAGAACAAACATAAACTATTACTCTATTTAGCATCATGGTATTGGGGGTGGTTAGAATACCAGTTGGTCTTTGCGACAAATAGTATTCCTGACCCTAATGCTAAACTAGACCGTGCCATTGAGATAATGACACGGCCCACCGAAATTGATACTGCGTTTACCCATATAGATGAAGTAATGCTCAATAGAATAGTTATAAATGAGTATTCTAAGTCCTATTTAACAAAAGAAGTAGATCATGAAAACAAAGAAGGCTACTTCGTAATTTATAAAAGACTAGTAACACGAATGAGTAATATGATGAAGGAAGTCAATTCTACATATCCGTACCCATCAAGTCTTGCTAGCAGCCTTATTGAAGGGGCACTACATCAATACTTTTTAATGGATCACTTCAATTCGCTAACCAACTGTTCTACCAAGGAAACTCCTACAAAGTTTTTTAAACACTTGGTATTTAATACTTTAAAAGACTAACCTTATGTCCGATAAGATTCTTACAGCTTGGCAGAGACTGATAGGCCTGCTGAAACTGGATAAAAAAGATGTATTGCAAATATTCTATTATGCCATCTTCGCAGGTGTAGTAAACCTCTCGTTGCCTTTAGGTATTCAAGCAATAATTAACCTAATACAGGGTGCTCAGGTAAGTACCTCCTGGATAATTCTGGTTGTCCTCGTAACCATAGGAGTTGCATTTACAGGTATACTTCAACTAATGCAAATAAGAATAATAGAAAACATTCAGCAGAAAATTTTCACTAGAGCTTCCTTCGAGTTTGTATATCGCTTTCCAAAAATTAAAATGAGTGAAATTCTGGATTATTATCCACCGGAATTAGCAAATCGATTTTTTGATACATTGAATGTTCAGAAAGGGTTATCTAAGATCCTAATTGATTTCCCAGCTGCGCTTTTGCAAATTATTCTAGGACTTTTACTGTTGTCCTTTTATCATCCATTTTTTATTATTTATGGTATACTACTTCTCCTTCTGATATATGTGGTATTCAAATTTACCGCACAGAAAGGATTGGAGACTAGTCTTGAGGAATCAAAAAACAAATATAAAGTAGCACATTGGATCCAGGAAATTGCACGATCTATTGTAAGTTTTAAACTTTCTGGCAGATCTAACTTAGCCATGAGCAAGAACGATGCTCTAGTTTCAAAATACCTTGATGCGCGAGAAAGTCACTTTAAAATTTTAGTGATTCAGTTTATTCAGATGATCGGGTTTAAGGTTCTGGTTACTGTTGGTCTACTTTTAATTGGAGGTATTCTAGTCTTACAACAGGAGATGAATATAGGTCAGTTCGTAGCTGCTGAAATCATTATTTTATTAGTTATTAACTCCGTGGAGAAGTTAATTCTTGGTTTGGAAACATTTTACGATTTACTTACCTCTTTAGAAAAGCTAGGACAAGTGGTAGACAAAGAATTAGAGCCACAAACTGGGGAGAAACCATTTGGTTCTGACGAGGACTTTACGATTGAATTACAGGAGGTAAGTTACAGAGTACCTGGCAGGGAAAGACATATAATAAATGCCGTTTCTTTAAGTATTACCCCTGGTTGTAACATTTTATTACGTGGGAGTAGTGGTTCTGGGAAGTCAACTTTGCTGCGTTTAATAGCGGGGATTATTGAACCGGATGGAGGAAACATTTTTGTAAATAACGTTTCCTTAAAAACTATTAACTTAAATTACTATCGATCCCATATTGGTAAATCGCTACCAGAAGAATCTCCTTTTGAAGGGAGCATATTAGAAAATATCACCTTTGGAGATCCCTCTATTTCTGAGCAACAGGTTTATTGGGCACTAGAGAAAACTGGTCTGGTAGAGTTCGTTAAGGACCAACCTAATGGTTTATCTACTACCCTCTATCCAGAAGGGAAGCAAATACCCTATGTGGTATCAAAAAAGATTGTTTTGGCAAGAAGTATTGTCAAACAACCAAAAATGTTAATTCTAAAAGATCCTTTGGATCACTTTGATGCAGAAGAAGCTAAGAGAATTATGAATTTCTTATCGGATAGGAGTAATCCCTGGTCTCTTGTGGTAGTTAGTCAAAACCCTATGTGGGAACAAAAATGTAGTACCATTTTAACAATGGAAAATGGTAAAATTATAAAGCAAAATTAGTAGTTATGCTTAACATTTCTAATAATAGATTAAATCGGAAAGTAGATTTGAGTGATTTTAAATCCTCCAAAAAGGTTTTTCACGAAAAGTACTATAGTCAATTTAATAGGTTTCTTTCGGCTTTTGCGATAATAGGCATAATTGTCCTCTTTTTACCATGGACACAGAATGTTACAGGAAGTGGTTTCTTAACTACTCTAAAACCCGATCAAAGACCCCAAACGATTCAATCACCTATACCTGGAAGGATTGAAAGATGGTATGTTCAGGAAGGAGATTACGTGAAAGCAGGGGATACTATTCTGTTTATATCTGAAGTAAAGAATGAATATTTCGACCCCAATTTAGTTGAAAGAACAGGCCAGCAAATAAGGGCTAAATCTAGTGCAGTTTTGTCTTATGAAGGCAAGGTGAAAGCTTTAAATAATCAGATTGGAGCATTATCTAAAGAAAGACAGCTAAAGCTTGAACAAGCAAAAAACAAGTTAATTCAGGCAAATTTAAAAGTAGTTAGTGACAGTATCGATTTGGAGGCTGCAAACACCAATTTAACCATTGCCGAACGTCAGTATAATCGAGTTCTTCAATTACAAAATGAGGGCTTAAAAGCGGTAACTGATGTAGAAGGAAAACGATTAAAACTTCAGGAGACACAGGCAAAGCTTATTTCGCAACAAAACAAACTATTGGCTGCCAGAAATGAAGTTATAAATGCGGAAGTAGAAATTAATAGAGTTCAGGCGGAGTATACAGACAAGATATCTAAGGCAGAGAGCGATATGTTTACGGCTCAGTCGAATCAGTTTGATTCGGAGGCTCAGGTGACTAAGTTGGAAAATGAATATACTAACTATACCATTCGAAATGATATGTATTATATAAAGGCTCCTCAAAACGGCTTTATCAATAAGGCGATTAAAGCAGGAGTTGGGGAGACTTTCAAAGAGGGAGAACAGCTCGTTGGGATAATGCCAGCGGACTATGAGATGGCGGTAGAAACCTTTGTAAGACCTATTGATCTTCCTTTAATGCATCTAGGGGAAGAGGTTAGAATTCAGTTTGATGGTTGGCCCGCAATTGTTTTTAGTGGTTGGCCGAATGTTTCCTATGGAACCTACGGAGGAAAGGTTGTTGCTATAGAGACTTTTATAAGTGATAATGGAAAGTATAGAATTCTGCTCGCACCAGATCCGGAAGACCATAGCTGGCCAAAGGATTTACGTGTGGGTTCAGGTGCATATACCATTGCACTATTAGAAGATGTACCCATATGGTTCGAATTATGGCGTCAACTTAATGGATTTCCTCCTAACTATTACCAACCAAACTCTAGTGTAGCGAAAAATCAGAAGAAGTAAAATGAAAAAGCTTTGGGTATTACCTATTCTATTTATTACAATTAATGTTAGCGCTCAGCTGAACGATACTTTGGTATTAAGCTTTAATGAGTTTTTAGGTTATGTAAAAAAGTATCATCCAATAGCACGACAAGCAGAATTACAAATAGGAATTGGGCAGGCAAATCTTATGAGGTCGAGAGGCGGATTTGATCCGAAGATAGAAGTTGACTACGACCGAAAACAATTCAAAGGAGTTGAGTATTATGACAGATTAAATGCCACATTCAAAATACCTACTTGGTATGGTATAGAGCTTAAAGGTAGTTTTGAACAAAATGAAGGTGAATTTCTTAACCCTGATCAGTTTGTTCCAGAGGACGGATTATTTAGTGCCGGAGTTTCTATATCGGTTATGCAAGGTATATGGATAAACGAAAGGATGGCTACCTTGAGGCGTGCCAAGTTCTTTAAAGAACAAACTTTAGCCGATAGAGACTTACTGGTAAATGATATTCTTTTTAAGGCAGCAGTTACGTATTTTGATTGGCTACAGGCATATAGGAATAAAAAGGTATACGAGAATTTTGTAGTGAATGCCACTACAAGACTAGAAGGAATAAGACGAAGCGCCGAGACTGGCGACATAGCTGCTATAGATGTTGTTGAAGCAAAAATTGCAGTTCAGAATAGACAATTAAGCTATGAGCAGTCCTCAGTAGAACTAACCAACAAAACGCTTGAATTGTCTTCCTTTCTATGGATGGATAACAATATCCCTGTAGAATTACAACCTAATGTAATCCCGAACGTTAGGATTAATAAGGAAGTAGATATTACATTAGAAATCTTAGGGAAACCTTTGGATAGTTTTTCTTTGGAAAAACACCCAAAAATTAAATCCTTAGAAAATAAGCTCGCCGGCCTGGAGGTAGATAAAAGATTAAAAGCAAATAAACTATTACCGAGGATAGATTTGGAATATAACTTTCTCACCGAAACGCCAGAATTTATAAACTCTTATCAAACCAATCAATACAAAGGAGGTATCAACTTTAGTTTCCCATTGTTTTTAAGGAAGGAACGGGGAGATTTGAAATTGGCAAAGTTTAAGATGAGCGATACTCAATTTGAATTGGACAATGCCGAGATTGAAATTAGGAATAAGGTCCTAGCCATCTATTCTGCCTTAGATTCGTATGAGGTACAAAATAGTTTAATAACAGATATTGTAAGTGATTATAATACGCTTTTGGCAGCAGAAGAACGAAAATTTGATTTTGGGGAGAGTTCCTTATTTCTGATAATCAGTCGGGAAAGTAAGTTAATTGATTCGGAATTAAAGCAAAATGAAGTGCAGAATAAGTTTTTGTCTGCAAAGGCTAAACTTTTCCGTAGTCTTGCCATTAATCCTGAAAATTTATAGTCTTTTGGGACTATTAGATACTGAATGAACAAAAAGAGAGAATACACTGTTCAAGTAAAGCTTTGGTCTAAGGACTTGTTTTTTATAAGTATTGGCATTTTTGCCGCTGCCTTTGGATTAGAAAGTTTTTTACTTCCCAACCGATTTATTGATGGTGGCGTGACTGGGATATCTTTATTGATATCCGAGACCTCCAACTTACCTTTATATGTTTTAATTATATTAGTAAATACTCCTTTTCTCATACTAGGGTATAGGGTGATAGGCAGAATTTTTACTTTAAAAGCAACGCTAGCAATAATTGGGCTTGCCCTTACATTAGCACTTATTGAATTTCCTGAGATTACACAAGATAAACTGCTTGTAGCAGTTTTTGGTGGGTTTTTTCTTGGAGCGGGTATTGGACTCTCCATTAGAGGAGGTGGGGTTTTGGACGGGACCGAGGTATTGGCCATTTACATAAGCAAAAGAATGGGCACAAAGATTGGGGATATAATGATAATCATTAATGTATTGATTTTCCTGGCAGCTGCTTATATGCTTTCTATTGAAGCGGCCTTGTATTCAATGCTTACCTATTTGGCTGCATCCAAAACTTTGGATTTTGTAGTAGATGGAATTGAGGAATATACTGGAGTAACCATTATTTCCGTGTATAGTGAAGAAATTAGGGTAATGATAACCGAGAAATTGGGAAGGGGTTTAACTATTTACGACGCTAAGGGAGGGTACTCCAAATTAGGAACTCACAATAAGTACGACGTAATATACACCGTAATAACAAGACTAGAAATTAGCAAGTTAAACAACGAATTGGCGAAAATAGACCCAAATGCTTTTGTTGTAATGAGCAGTATTAAGGATACTAAAGGGGGAATGATAAAAAAAAGAAATAGGTAAATATAAAATGGATGACTGCACTTTTACCTTTAGAAATGAAGATGTATGGTTTTGATTTATTAAACGACTAAGTTGCTATGAGTACAATCGAAGACACCCGCAATCATAAAATTCTAATAAAGGAAGCGCTAAATCATTCCTTTAATTATAAGGAGTACCGAGACTTAGTCTTAAAGTTAGCAGAGGAAGGAAAGACAACCGGCCCAGTGCAAAGCCCAGGTTTAATTGAATACACCCGGCTAAACAATAGACGAATGAAACGCTGGGATAAAACTTTTAAAAGCAACGACTTGCTGCATAATTTGAAGTACCTGGAACAAGAGGTACTCTGGCTGGTAATTACCGAGAGTTGGTGTGGCGACGCTGCACCCATTGTACCAATTATAAATAAGGTTGCAGACAGCTCCGATAAAATAACACTCAGGATAGTGTTAAGAGATGAACACAAAGAGCTAATTAGCTATTTTCACACCAATGGATCCTTGTCTATACCTAAACTTATAATGTTAAACCCCGAAAATTTTGATGTTTTGGGAACCTGGGGCCCTAGACCTAGTCAGGCTGCAGAATTAGCAGAGCAGTTTAAGTTGGTAAACAAGAGCTTAACACCTGAATTTAAAGAAGATTTACAACATTGGTACAATAATGATAAAGGAAAGAATTTGATTGAAGACTTAATGCGTTTACTTTCCTTGGAATAGATAGGTAATAGTACCTTTTTGAGCAGTTTTAATATCCGAGCTGAACTTAGCCTTATAGGCATAGGTGATTGCATTATCAACCAAACAGCCATTAGATGTGCTGGAACTTTTTTCATTGAAACTTGCATTTACAACATTTCCCGAACTGTCCACTTCAATATTGACGACTACTTTACCTCCTTCAATACAGGTGTAGATTGGTGGAGGAAGCAGGTAATTATTTCTGTTAACGAGAGAAAAAGATATAGATGTTTTACGTTTTTCAAGATGATTGGTAAACTCTTTTTTCTTAGCCTCTTTTTCTTCTAACAGTTGCTTTTTTTCTTCTCTTTTTGCGGCGAGTTCTTTTAAACTCGCTGCATAACCAGATTCAGAGTTTAAATATTCCTTGAAATCTTCTTCATTAAGAGACTGTTCCTTTTCTTCTAAAAGTTCCTCCAAAGTTTTAAGTGGCTCTGGTTCTTGTAATTTAGAAGAGGCGGTTTCATTGTAAGCCATATGACTCTTTATAGGGTCAGATTGGGACCTTTCTTCTTGTTGTTCAAGTTCTTCCAGTACTTTTTGTAAATCTTCATCGGCCAAACTCATTTCAATAACGTATTCTTCTTGTTGCTCGCCTCCTAATTGGATGGTGTACAAAAGAAGTACCACAATGGCAAGGGAGAAGAATGTTATTATAAAGGACAATTGACTTCTGTTTAGATCCATAGGTTTATAACCCTAAATTTTATGAATTAGTATAATTTACGCCTTGGTAACCGAAGGAAAATTATAATATCTCTTTTAGTGTATTAGGTGTTTTAGCATTATTTACGTTAAAATCCCCTATTTTGGTTCTTCTCAAAGAAGATAAATGGGCTCCGGAGGATAAGGCTATACCAAAATCATGAGCAATAGTTCTTATATAGGTGCCTTTGCTACAGAGAATTCTGAATTCAATATGTGGTAAGGATATATCCGTAATTTCAAACTCAAAAACCTCTATGATTCTGGATGCAATCTCTGGTTTTTCTCCCTTCCGCGCATATTCGTAAAGACGCTTTCCATCCTTCTTAATAGCGGAATAAATTGGTGGCTTCTGTGAAATAGGACCAACGAAGGAATCCCTGGTATGGAGTATTAATTCAGGGGTTATGTGGTCTGTTGTAAAAACCTTGTCAATAGTAGTTTCCAAGTCATAGGAAGGAGTTGTTCCACCTACGGTTATGGTGCCAGTATATTCCTTGGGAAGTTCCTGAAAGCTGTTAATTTTTTTAGTGTATTTACCAACGCAAATTAACAACAGGCCAGTGGCTAAAGGATCTAATGTGCCAGCATGACCAATTTTTATTTTTTTTAGATCAAATTTTTTTCGGATATCCCATTTCAGGGCATTAACAGCCTGAAAAGAGGTCCAATTTAATGGTTTATCTACCAAGAGTAATTGGCCGTTGAGGAGATCTTCTTTACTGTAAAGGCCCATATTATTTCAATTTCAAATACTCTATGCCAAAAGGCCAAACCAAATTGCTATACAGCCAACAATAAAGCAGTAAATGGCAAAGTAGCTGAGTTTGCTCTTTTTTACAAGTTGAATCATCCAGGTACAAGCAAGTAGTCCTGCAAAGAATGCGGAAAGAAAACCAGCTCCCATGGCAATAGACTGTTCTGGTTCAAAACTCAATTCACCTCCCAAGATGTCTTTGGCCATTTTACCAAATATTAGTGGTACCACCATTAAAAAGGAGAACCGCGCCGCTTTCGTTTTATCTACTCCCAGTAAGACTGATGTGGATATAGTAGCACCACTTCTGGAAATACCAGGTAAAATTGCTATCGCTTGTGAAACTCCAATAACAAAAGCATTTAAATAGCTAACACTTTTGAGTGTTTCCTTTGCTCGATCTGCCAGAAAAAGTAATAATGCAGTGATGATAAGCATATAACCAACAAACGCCACATTGCCTCCAAAGAAACTCTCTAGTTCTTTCTCAAACAACAGCCCAATTAGAGCTGCAGGAATCATCGAAATGACAATTTTTAAACTAAATTTCGTTTCATCATTCCATTTAAATCTTAGAACCCCTTGCAGAATTTCAATAACGTCTTTTCTAAAAACAACAATGGTACTCAATGCCGTAGCAAAGTGTAAAACTACGGTGAACAGCAAACTTTCCTCCGGAATAGACTGGTCCCCTAAGATGGCTTTCCCTAATTCTAGATGACCGCTGGAGGAAACAGGAAGAAATTCAGTAAGCCCTTGAATTATACCTAATATAATAGCGTCTATTACTTCCAATTATATTTTGTCTTTCTTATGGGGATTCAACAAAATCGCGTAGACTTCAATACCTAAACCAATTAATACTAAGGTAGGAGCCAAACGAATTCGTCGGAAATTATAAATATCAGGGTTAAATACATTTGGATCATCACTTCCTCCCCCACTCATTAGTATAAACCCCAGAGCTATAAAGGCAAGACCAAGAAACATGAATTGATAATTTCTTTTCTGAAAAATAAATTCCTGCTTTGGAGTGGATTTTTTATTTGTTTGTTTTGAACTCATATGCAAATCTAATAATATAAATCGTCAGTTCTTAAATTTAAAAAGCGCTGTGTTGCAAAATACGTGCTTACGAACGAAATGAGAACACCTAAAACCAAAACACTTATAAAAATGATTCCCAATACCATCTGATCCTGGAAAATCCGTAGTTCCGGAAAATTACTATTGAGATAAAAAAGGAAGAAGCCTAAGGCAACTAAGGCAAATAAGGCACCCAAAATTCCTAACTTAATATTAGTCCAGATGAACGGTCCCCGAATAAATCGCTTTGTTGCACCTACCATTTGCATTGTTTTTATAATAAAGCGTTTAGAGTAGATAGAAAGACGAATTGAGCTATTTATCAATAATACGGCAATAAAAGTGAAGATGGCACTGGCAATTAATATCCATAAAGAGATGCGTTTCACATTTTTTGTCAGCAATGAAATTAATGGTTTATCGTAACTAACCTCTTCAATATAATCCCTGGTTTCTAGGTCCAAAGCAATTTCTTCAACTTTTTCGGGCGATACGAAATCTGCCTTTAAAGTGATATCAATAGAATTTTTTAATGGATTATATCCTAAAAAATCCAAGAAATTTTCACCAATTTCTTCACTGTGCATTTGCGCTGCAATATCTTTGGATATATACTCTGCAGACTTTGTGTATTCGGCTAAAAGAAGGCTCTTCTGTAATTGATCTACTTCAACTTGTTTGGCATTGTCCTTTAAAAAAACCGATATTTTAATTTGTTCTTTAAAATGATCTGCCAGCTTTTTGGTATTGAGAATGAGCATTCCCAGAACCCCTAACAGAAACAACACAAGACCAATACTGAGAACCACCGAGAAATAGGAGGTAATTAATTTTCTTTGTTGGTATCGCTCAAATGAATTGCTCATATAACTATAAGGATGCGTAAAAATAGGAAAGTAAATTGAATAAACTTATTTTTGCGCGACATGGATTTTAAACAGAAAGGATGAATTACAATTTTAAGGAAATTGAATCAAAATGGCGTGCTTATTGGGCAAAAAATAGCACATTTAAAGCAATTACTGGTTCTGAAAAGCCAAAGTTTTATGCCTTAGATATGTTTCCATATCCTTCAGGAGCAGGTTTGCATGTTGGGCACCCACTTGGGTATATAGCAAGTGATATTTATGCTAGGTATAAAAGACATAAAGGGTTTAATGTTTTGCATCCGATGGGTTACGATTCCTTTGGGCTTCCAGCGGAACAATACGCAATACAAACTGGGCAGCATCCTGCAATTACTACAGAAACCAATATAAAAAGATATAGAGAACAATTAGATAAGCTTGGATTTTCCTTCGATTGGGATCGGGAGATACGAACTTCAAATCCCAGTTATTATAAATGGACCCAATGGATTTTTATACAGCTATTTAATTCATGGTACGATAAGACTTTGGATAGTGCCAGGCCAATTTCCGAACTGATTGAAATATTAGATTTAGGTGGAAATGCTGGTGTTAATGCCAGCTGTGATGAAGATACTCCTATTCTCTCTTCTACGGAATGGAAGGAGATGAACACCAGGGATCAGCAACGTTTTTTATTAAAATATCGCCTAACCTACTTAGCGGATACAGAAGTGAATTGGTGTCCTCAACTAGGGACTGTTTTGGCCAATGATGAAATTGTAAATGGTGTTTCTGAAAGAGGGGGGTTCCCGGTTATTAGAAAGAAAATGACACAATGGAGTATGCGGATTACGGCATACGCACAACGATTATTAGATGACTTGTCTCTTGTAGATTGGTCTCAATCCTTAAAAGATGCTCAAGTAAATTGGATTGGTCGTTCTGTTGGAGCTTCCGTAACCTTTATGGCCAAATCGGAAAGGGATAATGAACGAGAATATCCTTTAGAAGTATTTACTACCCGTCCAGATACCATCTTTGGTGTTAGTTTTATGACCTTGGCCCCGGAACATGAACTTGTACTACAGCTAACTACAAATGAAAAACTCGAGGAGGTTAAGGGATATATTGCGTCTAGTGCCAAAAGATCAGAACGGGATAGGATGTCTGATGTCAAAAGAATTACCGGGGTCTTTACCGGGGCCTTTGCAGTTCATCCATTCACGGAAGAAAAGATACCTATCTGGATAGGGGACTATGTTCTTGCGGGTTACGGAACAGGTGCTGTTATGTCTGTGCCTTGTGGCGATCAACGAGATTACGATTTTGCCAAGCATTTTGATATAGAAATACCCAATATTTTTGATGGGATTGATATTTCTGAAGAGGCATTTTCAGAAAAAGGTTCGGTACCCTTAAAAAATTCTTCTTTCCTAAATGGTTTGGGATTTAAAGAGGCAACTAAAAAAGTAATAAAAGAATTAGAATCTCTTGGAAAAGGAAAGGGGAAAGTAAATTACAGACTACGCGATGCTGTTTTCAGTCGTCAACGATATTGGGGGGAACCATTCCCAGTATATTATATAGATGGATTGCCATATATGATTCCTGAAGAGTCTCTCCCTCTAGAATTGCCGGAGGTGGAAAAATATTTGCCAACAGAATCGGGAGAGCCACCATTGGGGAATGCTACGGTTTGGGCCTGGAATACAGAGACCAAGAAAGTAGTTTCAAACGAGCTTATTGATAATGTCTCCGTTTTTCCTTTAGAGTTAAATACCATGCCTGGTTGGGCAGGGAGTTCCCAATATTTTAATCGATTTATGGATCCCAATAATGACGAAATTATCTTTTCGCAAGAAGCAATAAATTATTGGCAGGAGGTCGACCTATATATCGGTGGAGTTGAACACGCTACTGGACATTTATTATATTCCCGGTTTTGGCAGAAATTTATGTTCGACATAGGCCTGGTTAACAAAAAAGAATATGCTAAAAAGCTAATTAATCAAGGAATGATACTTGGGAGTAGCGCTTTGGTTTATAGAGAAGTTAATACAAACAGTTTTATTTCAAAAGGGTTAATAGGCGACAAAGAAGTAACGCCAATTCATGTCGATGTTTCCCTAGTAAATGCCTCGGATGAGTTAGACATAGATGCCTTCAGAAAATGGCGCCCAGAATTTAATGAGGTAGAAGTACTTACGGAAGACGGGAAGTATATTGTAGAGCGTGAAGTTGAGAAAATGTCCAAATCCAAATACAATGTTGTCAATCCGGATGAAATATGTGAAGAATACGGCGCAGATGCTTTAAGAATGTATGAAATGTTTCTTGGGCCCTTAGAACAGGCCAAGCCTTGGAACACCGCAGGTATTTCTGGTGTCTATTCCTTTCTTAAAAAGTTGTGGAGACTATATCATACTGGGCCGAATGGCAGTTTTTATGTCACAGAAGAAGCACCCACCAAGGAGGCACTGAAAACCCTTCACAAGACAATTAAAAAAATTGAAGAGGATATTGAACAATTCTCATTTAACACTTCTGTTTCAACTTTTATGATATGTGTGAATGAGTTGTCGTCTCAAAAGGTTTGTAACAAGAGCGTATTGGAGCAATTAGCTATACTTATTTCGCCATACGCCCCTCATCTAGCAGAAGAATTATGGAATAAGTTGGGAAATAAGGAGTCAATAGCCTTTGTTTCTTTTCCAAAGTTTGTTCCATCTCATTTGGTTGAAGATACGAAACAGTATCCTGTTTCGTTCAACGGAAAGATGCGATTCACGTTGGAGCTACCGTTAGATTTGACCAAAGAAGAAATTGAAAATGAGGTGATGGCTCATGAAAAGACAATAGATCAGTTGCAAGGAAGAACCCCTAAGAGAATTATAGTTGTGCCTGGAAAAATTGTTAATATCGTGGGTTAATCCTATGCGCCAGTTGCGATAAACTCTAATAAAGCCAATCATTCAAGATGGGGTTTTATTGGAGGATGAACAAATGTAATTGGCAAACCTATTTAAAAGGAAGTTTTTTGAGGAGCCATTAGAGTCCAGTGAAGTCATTTTTTCATAGTTGGACTTAGAAAGGACTACCATTTTGTCAGTATTATATGCCAAGATATCTTTGGCTTATTTTTTGCTATCTTGTATCTAAAATGAATGAATTATGACAATGTATTATGTTCTTATTGGTGCAATAGCGTTGGTAAGTTGGTTAGTGAGTAATAAGCTCAAAAGTAAGTTTAAGTATTATTCCAAGGTACATTTAAGGAATGGTATGAGCGGTGCTGAAATTGCTGAGAAAATGTTAGCTGATCATGGTATCCGCGATGTTAAGGTTGTCTCAACAGCAGGAATGCTAACAGATCACTATAATCCTAAAAACAAAACGGTTAACCTCAGTGAAGGGGTATATAGTCAAAGAAATGCAGCAGCAGCAGCAGTTGCCGCTCATGAATGTGGGCACGCTGTGCAGCATGCACAGGCCTATGAATGGTTAACTTTAAGATCGCAATTGGTGCCAGTGGTAAGTGTAACCTCGGGTATGTCTACCTGGGTAGTGTTTGGAGGTCTGATGTTAGGTGCTGCCGCTGGGGTAGGATTCGGTTATTATGTAGCTATAGCCGGACTTATTATGATGGCGTTTGCCACTATTTTTAGTTTTGTGACCCTTCCAGTAGAATACGATGCCAGTGCTCGTGCCTTGAAATGGTTAAAAGCCAAAAATATGGTAACACAGGAAGAATATGCTGGTTCTGAGGATTCCTTGAAATGGGCAGCTAGAACATATCTGGTTGCGGCAATTGGCTCTCTGGCTACTTTGGTTTATTGGGGGATGCAGGTCTTAGGAGGAAGGGATTAGATTGAGTTCAGAAAACCTTCCTTCTGAATGATCATTTCTATCTAAGCTAATTCTTTTATTCGCTCCTCATGCTAGCGCGAGATTGTATCTCGTGGTAATGTTAGAAGCAAAAAGGAATAATGAACACTTTATGATAAAGATTTATCTCTTCCTTTTGTCTTGATACAAAACGAAGCAAAAAATCAAGAAGGTTTATAGGAAATTTTTGCGGTGGCAAAACCACGGTTGCTGCTATCGCTTCATGCGCTTTTTTGCTTTACAAAATGCACTTCCGCTGGCAGCCCCGTTATTTCTGAAAAACCTTCCTTCTTAGTGAATAAAATTATTCGTAGATGTCATTTTTATAGGTGGAAATTTTAGGAGATAGCGACTACAGCTAAATTCCTTTCATTAAATGGAAATTTGTCTATTAATTTGTTGGTCTAACGAAATGAACGTTTCTGTTCTGGATACACCATCTATTTGCTGAATCTTTTTGTTGAGTAAAAACATAAGATGCTCATTGTCTTTACACAAAACTTTGATTAATATAGACCAATTTCCTGTAGTATAATGGCACTCTAGTACTTCTGGTATTTTCTCCAATTGTTTTACAGCTGCGGGGTTGCTCATAGCCTTGTCCAAAAAGATTCCGATGTAAGCCATTGTAGTATATCCCAGAACCTTGGGGTTTATAATAAAATGGGAACCTACCAGAAGTCCAGATTTTTCTAGTTTTCGTAGCCTTTGATGAATAGCTGCACCTGAAATCCCTATATTTCTGGCTATTTCCAAGATTGGCCTTCTCGCGTCTTGGATTAAGTAACGCAGAATCTTTTTGTCGATTCCATCGATTTTTAACTGCTGCTTTTGAGAATTCATTTTCTTTTCTGGTTAAAAGATAAATATACCAATAATAATGTCTTTATTAGCCAGCAACAGAATCGGGATTATAGCCGAGATAGGGAACTTCAAATTCTTCAAAACGAACGCCATAATTTTCTAGCTCCTTAAGTATAGGATTGTACACTTCAGGGTTTATCGGAATTTGCACTCCTGGTGTTGTAATTTTTTTATTGAGGATTAAGAGTGACGCAATGGCCACAGGTAAACCCACCGTTTTTGCCATAGCTGTATACGTCTGATTTTCACCTATTACCACCATGTTAGAGTCGAGTTGTTTTTTGATTCCATTTAATTCGTACCCTATTTTGTGGTACATAACAATCATATCCTTGTCCTCTGAGGCCATGGTCCAACTATCCTCAAGAATATATTGTAACATTTGTGCCGGAGAAGCATTTTTGAGGGGTATGGTTTTTGAAGAATCAAATAAATTTAGTTCCAAGAGTTTGCCCCACATAATATCATCTTGATCAATTTTTAAATAGTGTCTCAGTTTCAGTTCTACAGAGTCTGTCGGAGAATATGGAAGGAATAGGTTAATATATTCGCGGTAGGACATACCCTCTGAATTTTCGATGACATAGCTGTCGTCTGTCATGCCCAGTTGCACAAACATATTCCAAGCCTTTGAGAAGCCAATACGTCTCATTGTACCTCTGTATAATGTAAGAGCATCTTGTAAGCCATACGCTTCCCTATAGTTTAAGGAATCTCTATTTGCGTAAGCCTCAAAAACACCATAGCCCTTGATTTCCATAAACTCGGTTCTTCTAAATAACTTCTGATAAGGAATATATTTATAGGACCCTTCTTGTATAAACTTGGCAGCTCCACCCTGTCCGGCAAGAACAACATTTCTAGGGTTCCAGGTAAATTTATAATTCCAAAGGTTATTATCTGATTCTGGAGCAACCAACCCACCCGTAAATGACTCAAACAACAATATTTTACCCCCCTTACTTCTTATCCTATTTATTATTTGCATGGCACTCATATGATCTATCCCCGGATCCAGACCAATTTCGTTCATAAAGATTAAGCCTTTCTGTTTTACTTCAGATGCTATGGCTCTCATTTCCTCACTGATATAAGAAGCGGTCACAAGGTTTTTGTTAAACTGTACACAGTCTGTGGCTACTTTGGAATGAAAACGCGCAGGTAGCATAGAAATAACTATATCGGCTTCTTTGATGGCTTCTTGCCTCTCTTTATCGTGGTTAATGTCTAATGAAATTACCCTGCATCCCGGGTGGTTTTTTGTTTCTTCTGGTATGGAGTCTGGATTCTTGTCTCCAATAGTCAGTTGTAAGTTTTCTTCAGAAGATTTTTCAAGCAAATAATTCTGTAAGTACGAGGTAGATTTACCTGCACCCAGTATTAGTATATTTCGCGGCATAGAATAATTTATATAAGAGAATTTATAGTGGCTAAGGTATCAAATTGTTACATTTACAATAAAATACGACATTTAAGTTATGAACAAAACATTTTTTTTAACAGGAGTTGTATTTGCGGGTCTGTCTGTTATTCTAGGAGCATTTGGATCGCATATGATCAAAGAACAAATTAGTAATGACGCTAATGAGATTTATAAAATTGCCAACACCTATCAAATGTTTCACTCGTTTTTTTTCTTTATACTGGCGGGAGTAAAGACTATTAGGTTACAAGATTTAACACGGGTTTATTTGCTTATGTTGTTTGGGATTCTCTTTTTTTCTGGGTCTCTTTATTTTATGGCTCTAAGAGAACTTCATGCCATTGATATCTCGCCTGTAGGTTTAGTAACGCCCATAGGAGGTATCTTAATGATTCTGGCCTGGGCTTTACTAGGACTTTATGCATTTAAACAGTGGGATTCGGACAAGAAATAGGGTCCTAATAAATTAGTATAAACTATTGAGTACAATAATTATGATGGATAAAAAAGTAAAAGTTGACATTACTGAGGCCTTATCTTCCCTTGGGCTAAATGGTAGTAAGGTTCATTATCAACTACCCCCGGAGGAACTGCAACGATTAACTGTGGCAAAAGGAATGGGGGTAGAAACATCTAATGGTACTCTGGCGGTACGAACAGGAGAGTTTACCGGTAGGTCGCCAAAAGATCGATTTATTGTTCGAGACGCCATAACAGATAGTAAAGTTTGGTGGGGAGACGTAAATATTCCTTTTGAACCTAAGGACTTCGATGCACTTTATACCAAAGTAGTCGATTATCTAGGAGATAAAGAATTATTTGTTAGAGATTGTTATGCATGCGCAGAGGAGGAATACCGCATGAATATTAGGGTAATTAATGAGTATCCTTGGTCAAATATGTTCGCCTACAATATGTTTTTACGGCCTGAAGAAAAGGAAATTGAGGATTTTAATCCAGAGTGGACCGTTATTAATGCACCGGGATTTATGGCTTCACCTAAGATCGATAAAACTCGTCAACACAACTTTGCAATTTTAAACTTCACGAAAAAGATAGCACTAATAGGCGGAACAGGTTATACCGGAGAAATAAAAAAGGGAATATTTTCTGCTCTAAACTTTATTCTTGCTGTATACAAGGAAACCTTGCCAATGCATTGTTCTGCTAATATAGGGACCAATGGGGATACTGCCTTGTTTTTTGGGCTATCGGGTACCGGCAAAACCACCCTTTCTACTGATGCTAGCAGGAAACTTATTGGAGATGACGAACACGGATGGACTAAGGACGATAAAGTGTTCAATTTTGAAGGAGGTTGCTATGCAAAAGTTATAAACTTAAGTCAAGAAAAGGAACCAGAAATTTTTAACGCTATCAGGCCTGGTGCAATTTTAGAGAATGTTATTCTGGATGCCTCAGGAGAGATCGATTACGATGATACCTCCATTACACAAAATACACGAGTAAGTTACCCTATAGACTTCATACCCAATATTAAAAAGCCTTCCATAGGAGATAACCCAAGAAATATATTTTTCTTAACGGCAGATGCCTTTGGTGTTTTACCACCAATTTCTAAGTTAACTCCCAGTCAGGCTGCCTATCATTTTATTTCTGGGTATACTGCAAAAGTTGCAGGTACAGAGGCGGGAGTTAAGGAACCCATCCCATCTTTTTCTGCTTGTTTCGGGGCCCCTTTTATGCCATTACATCCAACAGTGTATGCGGAGCAGTTAAGTCAAAAAATGATAGCGTCTAAAGTCAATGTTTGGTTGGTTAATACTGGGTGGACCGGAGGTTCTTATGGGGTTGGCAAACGCATGGAATTGGTTTATACCAGGGCAATGATAAATGCAGCACTGTCGGGTGTATTAGGTCTATATTCTTATGATACCTATCACATTCATTCAGTCTTTGGTGTTGCGCAACCAAGAAGTTGTCCAGGAGTCCCAACAAGTGTTTTAAGTCCCAGGGCAACATGGAACAATGACAAGGCGTATTACGATACTGCCTTTAAGCTGTCCAATGCTTTTAGGGAAAATTTCAAAAAGTTTGAATCCTATGCAAGCGAAGAAATCAGAAGAGGTGGGCCTCAACGGTATGGATACTAATCCATAAAAGAATCGCTCGGGTTCTACTTTTTGTTTACGCTGGTAATATACTTCTGTAAGGCCATGGTCATCGATGGTGTCTCTGGTGTAGGCGCTTCTATATCTATTCGAAGACCAGCATCATTTGCAGCAAGCACCGTAGAATTGCCATAAACTGCAATTCTAGTATTATTTTGCTCAAAATCTGGAAAATTCTTTAAAAGCGATTCAATTCCTGAAGGGCTAAAGAACACCAAGATATCGTAGTAGACATTTCGTAAATCAGAAAGGTCACTTATGACAGTTTTATAAAAAATGCCTCTGGTCCAATTAATACCTATTTCATTAAGAATTTCTGGTACGCTAGGTTTAAGCGCATCGGAAGATGGAAGTAAAAATGCCTCTTCTTTATATTTTTTAATTAGTGGAACCAGGTCTGGAAAATTTCGCTTTCCAACGTAGATTTTCCTTTTTCGATAAACCACATACTTTTGTAGATAAAATGCAACTGCTTCGGACTGACAAAAATATTTCATCGAATCTGGGACTTTAAAGCGCATTTCTTCTGCTATTCTAAAAAAATGATCCACAGAATTACGACTCGTCAAAATGATTGCCGTATATTGATTCAAATCAATTTTTTGTTGTCTAACATTCTTAGCGTCAACTCCTTCCACATGAATAAATGGTCTGAAATCTACTTTTACCTTTTCTTTTTCTACAAGTTTGAGGTAGGGAGAATTCTCCATTTTAGGTTCTGGCTGCGAGACCAAAATCGTCTTTATCTTCATATAGATTACTCTTTTAGATAGTTCGCAATGATTACAAAGGGTGCAATTTCGAGAGCGCAAAGGTACAAAATAAAATAGAAAAAGTAGCCCGAGATGATTATTTGATGGGTTTTTATTATTCTAATCCAGCCAATCAAATTTATTAACACAATAAAAATCAAACTTATAAAGAGCACTAACTTTGAATTAGGAATGATATAACTCAGTGTTATATTAGCCGATAACATAATAATAGCACTGTAGTTTAAATAGGATAATTTTCTAAAAAGTAGATCTACAATTACTTTAAGATTATTAAAAATTATACCACCACTAATTTGTAGTAGTATTTTGACCAACATAAATAATACGATAAGACATAGTATTAAGAAAATGGACATCAGGTAGTTCTGCGTATCCCCTCCAAATAAAATTTTTGAGATAAAATAGATATATATAGAGAAGTTAAGAAGTAGAAAAACACTAAAAAATATATGAAACCAATTTACCAGTTTGTCCTTCTTGTTATACAAGGAAATGTATTTGTTGTTGAAAGGCAAAATGATAAAGTTTGCAAAACGGTTGTAGAAGAGACTTCTGGCTATTGCCACCATTAGGAGACTAACCAGCATTATGACGGTGATACCATCAAAATTTTCAACTACTCTATTTGTTACTTCCATCAGGTAGTTTTACGTTTTCGCCATTTATCCCCCAATAGAGATCATTTTCTGAGATACTAACTTTAATAAAATGAGAGTCTTCTTTTCTTGTCTCAGGTAGGGTGAATTTTAAATTGGTTCTTTTATTAGCTTTTAGGGTGTTCCCTGTTTTTTTATCCGAGTTTAATTTAAATTCAACAAAATCAATCACGTTTTTATACTTGTTTAAAAATACAACAGCAAAATCTAATTTGTTCAGAGCAATATCTTCTGAATATGGATTGTCTATTTCTAGTTGCAATTCCTTCGCTCCGGATAATACTTCGGATGGATTTAAGTGTGTCTGTAACTTTCTATACGATTGAAAATCATTTATATAATAACCATATATGGTGTCTCCTTTTGGATTTCTATACGAGATATCTCCTTTGTCTATGTATTTAGATACATAAAGTACTTTTTTCCCCTGGACTTTAAATTCAGAACTATCTATGTCGTACTGATTTCTTCGATACCGAGCATTGTTTAGGGAAAAACTTGTACTACCACTATAGAAGGAATACATTGGAGCATTTCGATACGAGTTTTCAAATACAACGGGTAAGTCACCCACCTTTTCCTTTATA
Source organism: uncultured Eudoraea sp. (assembly GCA_964636005.1). Classification (GTDB taxonomy): domain Bacteria; phylum Bacteroidota; class Bacteroidia; order Flavobacteriales; family Flavobacteriaceae; genus Eudoraea. The sequence continues at coordinate 16,358 of CAZWPZ010000337.1, read as the reverse complement.
GTTCCAACCCATTTCTTATTGCCATGTGTTTCATAAGTAATAGGGAATAACGGTTCAAATACCAAACCAACTCTAAGAAATAACAGAACTCCGATGTTAATAAGACCCATCTTGTAAACCCACTTTCTTTCATTCGAATTTTGCAGTATATAGTTATAAACGATGAGAATCATAGGAATACATATCACAATAAGCCACTGTGTTTGCACTCTTCTATTAAAACTAGAAAGGAAAAAGAACAGGATTACGCCAAAGACCAGATACACCAGTGCTTTTTCAAAGTTGTTGTGCGATTTGGTTTTCCACAGTGCTTTATAAATCCAAGGGAAGGTAAAACCGAATAGAGCTATTAAGTTTATAAAAAAGGCGAGAGTAAAATCTTCAAATTCATAGGCTCTGTTTGGTCTTTCAAACAGATGATATCGGATAGAGACAAAATCGTGTTCATATAGCCAATTTAGATGCGGGGAATAGGCTAAAAGAGCAATTATTACCGAAAGCCAGGCATATTTGTTTTTGACTAGTTTTAAATTGGAAAGCAGAACAAATACAATTACTAAAACAGCGTGATACTTGCTGTACATTAGTGCTGCCATTACTAGCCCGAGAACAATGGAAATAGAGATATTCGGCTTATCCAAGAATTTTTTATACACCAATAAGAAAAGGGCTGTAAAAAAAAGTAGAGGCGTATCGGGGAGGGTCAAAAATCCATAGGCATGTATCAAAGGCATGGAAAAAACAAGTACAAAGAATAACGGGATATAGTTTTTCTTGGCCTCATTGTCTATAGCAAACCATAAAATAATACAGCTGCCAACAGACATCAGACAACTGATAAATCTTACGCCAAGTTCTTGATTAAATAGTGTACTTCCCAGTTTTACCAAAAAGGCCACCATTGGAGGATGGTCAAAATACCCCCAAGCCATATTTTGGGCATAGTACCAATAATAAGCCTCATCAAAAATTAATTCAGTAAAAAAACTTTGAATGATGTTAATGACTAACACTAATGCAAGAAAATACAAAAAACGAGATGGAAGTATTTGTCTCATACATTCGGTAGGTTGTTGGCAAAACTACAAATTTTAGTAATACGCATTTACCTTAAAGAAACCATAAAAGTAGCTAGCTGTTTAAGAGACCACTTTTAAAATGCTATTTTTGCTCATATTGTTAAAAACAAGATGTCCGACAGTTTAGTAATAATACCAACGTTTAATGAAATTGAGAATGTCGAAGCCATTATCAGGGCTGTTTTTGGTTTAAAAAAGGGGTTCGATATTCTTATCGTTGATGATAACTCCCCTGATGGTACTTCTAAAAAAGTAGAGGAACTACAGCAAGAGTTCAAAAACAGATTATTCATAGAGGTAAGGAAGGAGAAGGCAGGTCTTGGAACCGCTTATATTCACGGTTTTAAGTGGGCTTTAAACAAGGATTACCTGTATATCTTTGAAATGGATGCCGACTTTTCCCATAGACCTTCAGACTTACAAAGACTGTATAGGGCTTGTTTAAATGGAGCTGACATAGCCGTTGGATCACGTTACAAAAAAGGGGTAAATGTAGTAAACTGGCCTCTCTATAGGGTATTATTATCTTATGGAGCCTCTTTCTATGTCAAATTAATTACTGGAATGCGAATCCATGATCCCACAGCCGGATTTGTATGTTATAAAAGAAAGGTTTTAGAAACAATTAATCTGGATGCTGTAAAATTTATTGGCTATGCATTTCAAATCGAAATGAAGTTTAGGGCATATCTAAAAAAGTTTAAGATAGAAGAAGTATCTATTATTTTTACGGATAGAGAAAAAGGCAAGTCTAAAATGAGTACCGCTATAATTTGGGAGGCCATTTTTGGCGTATTTATTATGAAGGCAAGAAGTATTTTTAAGAGAGAATAAGAATGAGTGAGATTTTATTAAAAAATGGACTACTAGTTAATGAAGGAAAGCAGGAAGAGGCTGATATACTAATTAAAGGAGATCGAATCTCAAAAATTGCAAGGGACATATCTTCTTCTAAGGCCAGGGTAATAGATATGAAAGGTCTGGTGATAATGCCTGGAGTTATTGACGATCAGGTACATTTTCGTGAACCAGGATTAACGCACAAGGGTACTATCGCATCCGAAAGCAGAGCAGCCGTAGCAGGTGGGATAACGACATTCATGGAGCAACCCAATACCATACCCCAATCTACTACCATAGAAAAGTTAGAAGAGAAATTTGCCATTGCGAGTTCATCTTCCTATGCCAATTACTCTTTCTTATTCGGAGGTACGAATGACAATCTGGAAGAAATAAAACGGTTGGATAAAAATGCCTGTTCAGGAGTCAAACTATTTTTGGGCTCTTCTACTGGCAACATGCTGGTAGATGATGAGGTTGTTATCGAAAAAATATTTCGAAGCACCGAAATGGTGATATCCGTTCACTGTGAAGATGAGAATACCATTAAAAACAATCTTGAAAAATATAAGCAGAGGTTTGGAGACGACATACCTATCGCCTATCACCCGCTAATTAGAAGCGAACAAGCGTGTTACCTTTCTTCCTCAAAAGCAATCGCATTGGCCAAAAAGACGGGTGCCCGGTTACACGTTTTTCATCTTTCCACGGAAAAAGAAACGGCACTTTTCAGAAATGATATTCCTCTTCATGAAAAGAAAATTACCGCAGAGGTCTGTGTACATCATTTATGGTTTTCAGAGGAGGACTATGAAGAGAAAAATACACTAATAAAATGGAATCCTGCGGTAAAAACCAAAAAGGATAAAATGGGCCTTTGGAAGGCATTATTAGACGACAGAATCGACGTTATTGCCACAGACCATGCTCCTCATACTATGGAGGAAAAGCGAAACATTTATACAAAAGCCCCTTCTGGCGGGCCATTAGTTCAGCACGCTTTACCTGCTCTTTTAGAAAAATCTAAGGAAGGCGTACTATCCATAGAAAAGGTTGTTGAAAAAATGTCGCATAATCCTGCCATCTTATTTGAAATTGAAAAGAGGGGATATCTTCGAGAAGGTTATTTTGCTGATATAGTAGCTGTAGATTTAAACAGTTCATGGGAAGTTAAGAAAGAAAATATTTTATATAAATGTGGTTGGTCTCCATTTGAAGGTTCCAGATTTAACTCTCAGGTAAAGTATACTTTTGTAAATGGTCACTTAGCCTATGAAAATGGCACCATAACCAATACCCCAGAAGGGAGGCGATTAACCTTTAACAGATGATGAAAAGGCTTGGTATAATAGTTCTTATAGTTCTCTTTATTTCGTGTGGAGAAGAAGTGATTAGGAAACCAGTGAATCTCATAGGCAAGGAAAAAATGATTGATATTCTTCACGACTTGGCGTTAGTTAATGCTGCAAAATCGACTGCTCCAAGCGTACTTGAAAATCATAATTTCTCTCCAATGGAGTTTATTTATCAAAAATATGGTATTGATAGCGCCCAATTAGTATCTAGCAATCTCTACTATGCATCTATTCCATTGGAGTATCAAGATATATATGAAAAATTAGAAGCAAGAATTGTTGAAGAAAAAAATACACTAGAGAATCCTTTGGGGAAAAAGAAAGACAGTATCAAGGCCAGTAAGTAAAAGCTATGTCATTTCCCTTTTATAAATACTACAACTTTTGAGGATAGCTTCTTTAACTGGTTGAAACGAATAGACTAAACTACTCCTGAGTTTATCATTGCTGTATTGCTGAGGGTGATTTAACCCATATACACTATTTTTTGTCAGCTTTCTTTTACTGCTGCTAAATAAACACCTAATCCAATCTAGTCTCCATAAAAGTTGAAGTTGCCAATTTTTAAGTTCCTTCTCAGGTGGTTTTACCTGAAGCCCCTCCGTAATCATATCTAAAACATCCTTATATGAAAGATTCTCGGAAACGACAATATAGCGCTCATTGTTCAAGTCAGAATTCATTAACATTACCATAATGTTAGTAAGGTCTTTTACTGAAACAAATCCTGTTCCACCAGGAGGATAATACTTGGGTTCTTTTGCTGCCTTCTTAAAAAATAAACCACTTCCATTATTCCAAAAACCTGGTCCCAGAACAACGCCGGGATTTAGAATACTTACACATAGCCCTTCCTGAGAACCTCTCCAAACTTCCATTTCCGCTTGGTATTTAGATAAGGCGTAAACATTAGAATTATGATCTATCCAGTCTGTTCGTTCATCCACCATTACACCTTCAGGAACTCTTCCCAGGCTAGCAATAGAACTGAGATGGCATAATTTTTTAACATTATGCGCTATACAGAGGTTAACAATATTTTCAGTTCCTGTCCTATTTGCTTTATCCAGTTTGTCGATATCATTCGGATCGAAAGAAATCAGACCTGCGCAATGATATACCAAATCCACCTGTATAAATGCCTCATTTAAATCTGGAATATTGTGGAGATCTGCAGGAACCCAGTCTATATACTCAAAGTACATCTGAGGTTCTTCGCAGTAATACGAAAAAATTTTAAGTACCTCTTTAAGACGAGCTTTATTTCTGTAAATGGCCTTAACCTTATTCTTTTTTTGAACCAGCTCCCACAATAAATGGGAACCAATTAGGCCTGTGCCACCTGTGACTAGAATCATAAGTCAAATTTACTCAATTAGTACGGATATATTAAAATGGAAGTGAGACCTAGATTCTATTTCTATTATATTTGCAGGAATTTAAGTAAGCACGATATTTATGAGTACGAATTTTGTAGAGGAACTTAAGTGGCGGGGTATGTTGCACGATGTGATGCCAGGGACCGAGGAACACCTGCAGAATGGCATGCAAGCTGCCTATGTAGGAATAGACCCTACGGCAAACTCCTTGCACATTGGTCATTTGGTAGGTGTAATGATGTTAAGACATTTTCAATTATCTGGGCATAAACCATTTGCCTTGATAGGTGGTGCTACCGGGATGATAGGAGATCCCTCGGGGAAATCAAAAGAACGGAACCTTCTAGATGAAACTACGCTCAGGCTTAACCAGGAAGCCATTAGAGAACAACTTTCCCGTTTTTTAGATTTTGATAGCGATGAAAAAAATGCTGCCATGTTGGTGAATAACTATGACTGGATGAAGGATTTTTCGTTTTTAGACTTTATAAGGGACATTGGTAAGCATATAACCGTAAATTACATGATGGCAAAAGATTCTGTCAAAAAGAGACTCTCTTCTGAAGACCAGGAAGGTATGTCCTTTACAGAATTTACCTATCAGTTAGTTCAAGGATACGATTTTCTTCATTTATTTCAGGAGTACCAATGTACGCTTCAGATGGGTGGAAGTGATCAATGGGGCAATATTACAACAGGTACAGAACTCATCAGACGCATTGGGGGAGGCAAGGGGTTTGCGCTTACATGTCCCTTAATTACCAAAGCCGATGGTACTAAATTTGGAAAAACGGAAGGGGGAAACATCTGGCTAGATGCGCATAGAACCTCTCCATATAGATTTTATCAGTATTGGCTAAATACTTCTGATGAAGATGCAGAGAAATACATTAAAATATTTACCTTTTTGTCAAAATCCGAGATTGAAAATCTTGTTGAAGAACATAGAAGTGCACCTCATTTAAGGCAATTACAAAAAAAGCTTGCTCAGGAAATCACGATTATGGTACACTCAGAGCAAGATTTGGCAAATGCGGAAACAGCTAGCTCCATATTATTTGGTAAGTCTACCTCCAAAGACTTAAAAAACTTGGATGAGAATACCTTTTTAGATGTATTTGAAGGAGTTCCACAAGCATCAATTAAAAAATCAGAAATAGATAATGGTCTGGATATGGTGGGTGCCTTATCGGCAAAAACTGGATTTTTAAGTTCAAATGGAGAGGCAAGACGAGAATTAAAACAGAATAGCATCTCTATCAACAAAGAGAAAGTTACAGTAGATTATAAAATTTCTACCCAAGATTTGATTAATAATAAATACGTACTCCTTCAAAGGGGTAAGAAAAACTATTTTATTCTAGTAGTAGATTAAGTACTTTATAACGTGAACTTGTCCGTAGAAGATATAAGTAAGGGAGAGATAGCCGTTCTCCTATTGTTAACACTGCTTTTAGCGGGCATAATATTTCTGCGTTATTTACTCGTATCTGGAGCCTATCACTTTTTGTTTTACAAAGTATTTCGAAACTATTTTGATAAGAAGATTTTAGACCAAAAACCATATAAGAGAAAACAACTTATTAAAGAGGTATATTGGTCGGGTATCAGTGGATTGATATTTGCAGTATTTGGCGTTTTCATTTATTACTTATGGTCTATTGACAAAACGGCTATTTATACTGATATAAATAAGTATCCGCTATGGTATGTACCTTTGAGTATTGCCATATTACTCTTTTTACAAGACACCTATTACTATTGGATACATCGATGGATGCATCTCCCATCTGTTTATAGATACTTTCACAAAATACACCATAATAGTATTCATACCTCTGTATTGACGTCGTTTTCCTTTCATCCATGGGAGACAATCCTTCAGGCTTTAATCTTGCCTATTATTGTTCTCTTTTTGCCACTACATGTTTATGCTCTGTTGTTTACCTTATTACTAATGACACTTTCTGCCACAATAAATCATGCAGGAGTAGAAATCTATCCCTCAGGTAAACTAGGGAAACTATTTAAAAACTGGATTATCGGGGCAACTCATCACGATCATCACCACCGTAGGTTTAATTATAACTACGGACTTTACTTTACCTTTTGGGATAAATGGATGAAAACGGAACACGAGCCAAAAAAGAAATAGAACGCTATTTACAGGGCCAAAAGATTACACCCTCTAATATCCGAATGATCAAATCGTCCAATAACTTCAAAGCTGCCATCGGAAAAAACTTTTCCTAAATCTTGAGTTGCGATAAAGGAACATGAGTTTAAATTTGCGAGGTCAATTACATTGATCCCACCATTCTTTTCGGGACCTAACAAACTAAGCGGATCTTCCGTATCTCGAATCGATACCTTCATCCAGGGAGGGCATTTAAATATTCCTTTCCCATTAGAATATGCCTGAGATAATAATTCGGTCATGCCATATTCAGAATGAATAGCATCTTGTTGAAATCCGGCCTTTAATAAATCATGGAGCTCTTCGCGCACTAATTCTTCTCTTCTTCCTTTCATACCTCCCGTTTCCATGACGATAGAATTGGTTAATGGTATAGGTGCCTTTTCAATCAAATCTAAAAGTGCATAGGAAACACCAATTAAAATTGTTTTAGTTTTCTCTTTCTCTAAAATCGATAGATTCTTTCGCAATAAGTCTCCATTTTCCAAATAAAACCCACTAAGAGAATGTTCACTTCTTTCTATTAGTTCTTTTACCATAAAGATAAGAGAGGAATTTTCTCTTTCTAAATAGGACGGGAGCAACGCTAAGACACAATAGTGACTTATATCACAATAAAACCTTCTAAATCCAGTAAGAAAACTTTTCTGGTATAGAGCAATATCGTACACATAATGTTTACTTGTTACAGATCCAGTTGTTCCACTACTTTCGAATACTTTCTGGTAGTGCCTATGAGGTCCAATTACTTTTTTCTTTTTAAAGAATTCTATGGGTAAATATGGAATTTCACTTACGCAGCTCACATTTAGAGGAGATCGGTCTAAATGGTTACAAAATGTTCTGTAGACGAGACAATTTTCGTACTGGAAGCTAAAAATATCTAAGGCAATGTTTTGAAATTCTCCCTCAGATTTGATTTCAAAAATATCTTTGGTAGTCATCGAATTTTAACTAGTACAAAAGTAGTCAAAATATAAAACAAGCTATTTAAAAACCAAGAATCTTGATACCCAATTACTTATTTTACAATCAATTTCCTTGTCTCTTTTTGATTGTTTTGTAATACTTGCACTAAATAAACACCGGGGGACAAGCTTACAATATTCAATACGTTGTTTCGTATCTTGTCTAATAGGACGATTTTACCAAAGACATCATATACAGTAACCTGCTTTGGGCCACTTTTGCTCGTTCTTATGTAAACGACATTATCAATGGTTGGATTTGGGTATAAGGTAAATTCAAATGTATCTTCTTTACTATGATTTTTGTCCGTATTATCCTGCCCGGAAACGAGCATGGTAAAAAACAAACATAGTACTGCGTAAATTAATTTCATTCAAATTGATTTGGGACCAACAATTAAATATAATTCATTTCCCAAAGCCTAGATAGAAATTGTTGTGAAGCATCTTTTTTTGTAGGTAAAAAAGAAGCGTTAAGTTTTTTATCGATAAAATGTGTATTATATCGATATTTCTAAAACCAAATAAGGACGGATAGGTATAAAAAAAACTTACTTAACCACTAATTTTCTTGTGGCAACTTTGTCCTTTTCAAGTACTCTAAGCACATATACTCCAGGAACCAGAGTGGCCACACTTAATTCTTTCCTAAGAATGGTGGTTTGTAAGACTAAATTGCCAAAAATATCAAACACGAGGACTTTTTTCGGTGCGTTTATGGAGGTTTCAATGACCACTTTCCCATTCGTAACCGGGTTGGGATAGATTTTGAACCCATCTATATCACCCCCATTAGAAGGACTATTTTGAGCGTATGATAAGCTGCAAATAAATAAGAAAAATACTAAGTAAAAGTGCTTCATAGAATACGGTCAACGATCTAGATATCACAAATATAGAAATTTTGGTAATCAAGGTTAACCGCATCAACCTTAAATTCTTGATTATTCGACCAAATGCATTATTACACAGCTCCTGTAGTATTATTTGACAATTTCCAGGACGTTTTCGTTTGTATTATGATATTACTTTAAGGTTAAGGAGATTAAATCAGTGTTAAGGGAATGGGATTTACTAGTTTTATCTTTACTTTTGATAATAAGGTAACCAATTAACTCATGAAGAAGCAGGATATAAAAATTCTCTTAGTAGATGACGAACCAGATATTCTTGAAATTTTAAAGTATAATCTATCCTCGGAGGGATACCAGGTTTATACGGCAAAAAATGGAAATGAAGGTGTAGAAAAAGCCAAGAAAAAGAACCCACACTTAATTATCTTAGATGTTATGATGCCCGAAATGGATGGGATTGAGGCATGTGAGATTATCAGAAATACCAAAGGTCTGGAAAATACACTTATTGCTTTTCTAACAGCTAGAGGAGAAGATTATTCACAAGTTGCTGGTTTTAATGCTGGAGCGGATGATTACATTACAAAACCAATAAGACCGAAACTTTTGATAAGTAAAATTAAGGGTTTGTTGAGACGTCTAAATGAGTCTGCTGTAACAACAGAAGAAATAATGAATGTGGGTACCTTGGAAATAAACAGGGAAGAGTACAAGGTGGTAAACAATGGGGACGAAATCATATTGCCAAGAAAGGAATTTGAGCTTCTGGCACTTTTGGCATCTAAACCAGATAAAGTATTTAAAAGAGAGGTGATTTTGGATAAGGTTTGGGGTCAGGAGGTTGTAGTCGGTGGCAGAACTATAGATGTACACATTAGAAAGTTACGCGAAAAGATAGGTGATGATCATTTTAAAACGGTTAAAGGGGTAGGTTATAAGTTTGTTTTATAATGGCAACTAGGTTAAAGAAGTCTTATAAATTTGCCTTCAGGTCTGCACTATATATTACCCTCCTTCTAACTTTTTTGCTTATTTGTTTTTTCTGGTATTTTGGAAATCCCGGGTTCGAGATTTATCTATTCCCGATTTTTTGTCTTATCGTTTTTTGCTTGTCTTTTATCATTATTCAAATTCGTGTTGAAAAGTACATTTACAGGAGAATAAAGCAGATTTATGACGATTTCTCCCTGCTGGAATCTTCATCATTTACTTCTGGACCAGTCACGACTGATATGAAGACCCTTACCGAGGAAATTGAAAAGTTCGCTAAGGACAAAAAAATTGAAATCGATACCCTGAAAATAAGAGAAGAATATAGAAAGGATTTTTTAGGGAATATTTCACATGAACTCAAGACGCCATTATTTACAGTTCAAGGATATATTTTAACCTTACTCGATGGAGCCATGGAGGATAAATCGGTTAGAAAAAAATACTTGCAAAGAGCTCAAAAAGGAGTGGATCGGTTAATTTATATCATTAAGGATCTGGATCTCATTACTAAGTTAGAAGTAGGGGATCTCAATGTGAAGATGAAAAGATTTGATATTATCGAACTCATTGAGAATGTTTTTGAACTTTTAGAGATAAAGGCGGCCAAAAAGAACATATCATTGACCTTCGATATGGATTACAAAACACCTATTTATGTTAATGCTGACCGCGATAAAATACAGCAGGTTATTACCAATTTGGTTGTTAATTCTATTAAATATGGACACAAATACGGGACTACGGAGGTGAGTATTGAAAACCTGATACGGAACAAGGTAATTATAAGAATTACGGATAATGGAGAAGGTATGAGTGAAGAACATATTCCCAGAATTTTTGAAAGATTTTATCGTGTAGATAAGAGTGGGAGCAGAAAAGAAGGCGGTTCTGGTTTGGGGTTATCTATAGTTAAACATATAATTGAAGCCCATGGTGAAAAAATTTATGTAGAAAGTGTTCCGGATATAGGTTCTGAATTCTCATTTACATTGGAAAAGGCAGATTCCACTGAAGAATCAGAAATCTTATAGATAAAAAATAAGTAGTTTTGGCAAAACTAAATTCTTCTTCAATTGGGGAGCAAAAATAAACTTAAGCGTTTTGAACAAAACGAATCTTTTAAGAACGTAATTCAACCCAGTCGGGCCGAAATTATAAACGAGACATTTGGGCTTAAAGGAAACTGGAGCAGCTACTTTAAAAATGAGAACCCTATAGTTTTGGAACTGGGTTGTGGTAAAGGAGAATATACTATAGGCCTCGGACGTAAACATCCTTCTGTCAATTATATTGGCATGGATATCAAGGGTGCCAGATTGTGGCGCGGAGCGAAGACAGCATTGGAAGAGGAGTTGTCTAACGTCGCCTTTCTAAGATCGCAAATAGAACTTATTGATGGACTATTTGACGAAAATGAAGTGGATGAAATTTGGATTACCTTTCCAGATCCCCAAATAAAGTTTAAGCGCACGAAACACCGACTTACAAATATTAAATTTTTAGAAAAGTATCGTCATATTTTAAAAAAAGGAGGAACGGTTAACCTTAAAACGGATAGTGAGTTTATGCACGGATACACACTTGGTTTGTTACAAGGATTAAATTTTGAGATCGTATACTCTAATCATGATATCTATAGAAACGAGGGAAGCCCAAAAGATGTTTTGGAGATAAAAACATACTATGAAAATCAGTATCTTGAGAAAGGAAAACCTATAACTTTTATTAAGTTTAAGGTTGAATAATCGATGATACATTCTCTAATACTTTTCTTCGTTACTTTTTCTGCTGCTTTTATGGCAACGGTCCCCCCTGGTTTACTGAACATGAATGCCGCTAAAACAAGTGTCAAAAAAGGAAAATTAAATGGCATTGTATTTAGTCTTGGGGTTTCTACTATGATTATGATACAGGCATACATTGCCGTGGTAATATCAAAAATCATCTTTCGGCATCCCGAGATACTCCATTTTTTAATGAAGGCCGCTCTTTTTGTTTTTGCAATATTAGCAGTTGTTTTCTTTATGTCCGCAAGGAGAGAAAAGGCTAAGAAATTCAAAATAGTTAAAGTAAGTAAAAAGAACAGTTACTTTAAAGGATTTATGTTGGCTGCTATAAATCTACTTACTATTCCGTATTACAGTGGTTTAAATGCTATGTGGAGAACTTCCGGATGGATAAATTTTGAATTATGGGATATTGCAATCTTCGTCGGTTCGGCTGGAATGGGTTCTTTTATGGCACTATATCTTTACACGATATATTTCAATAAATTGGAGTCCAAAACAGATAAGTTTTCTAAAAATTCGAACTATATTTTAAGCCTCTTAATGGTTGTGTTGTTTGTAATTACTACCATTAGATTAATCAATTCATAGAAATGCAGGATCAAACCAAAGACACATTTTTTGACAAGGTGTACGAGGTATGTAAGCAAATACCCTACGGCAAGGTTACCTCTTATGGCGCTATAGCAAGATATTTAGGTACTGCAAGAAGTGCAAGAATGGTTGGCTGGGCAATGAATAAGACCCCAAACAGAGAAGGAGTTCCCGCTCATAGGGTAGTCAATAGGAATGGAGTGCTTACAGGGAAGCATCATTTCGCAGGCACAAACCTAATGCAACAACTTTTAGAAAATGAAGGAATTAAAGTGGTTGATTTACAAATTGTAGATTTTGAAAAGCATTTTTGGGATCCATCTAAGGAGTTATTGCAAAATTAGCTGGGCCGTGCAATTCTAATATGTTAACGACTTATGGTGCCATAGGTCTTTTCAATGCTAAGTCTTTACTGTTTAATGGGTATACCCTATCTTTGTTGTTTAGAATCATTTTATATAATGAATTACCTAAATAATAAATGAAGCTCTTTAAAAAAGATATATACAAAGCGTTAGAATCTATAACCGTTCCTGGTGAAGGGTTGAATATGGTTGAAAGTGGTGCCGTTACGAATATTCAAGTTTTCGGGGATGAAGTAGTAGTAGATATTACGATTAAAAATCCAAGCCTTCAGGCAAAGAAGAAGACAGAAGTAGAAATATTAAAGGTTATTCATCGGGAAGTCTATGAGAAAGCCAAAATAAAAGTCAATCTGAAGGTAGATGCTCCTGCAAAACCTAAGGTAAACGAAATAAAAGGTAAACGAATTCCAGGAATTCAGAATATCATTGCCGTTGCTTCCGGGAAAGGGGGAGTCGGTAAGTCTACCATAACTGCAAACTTGGCTGTATCACTAGCAAAAATGGGATTCAAAGTTGGTTTGTTAGACGCAGATATTTATGGACCATCTATCCCAATCATGTTCGATGTGGCCGAAAAAAGGCCCTTGGCAACAGAAGTAGACGGTAAGTCTAAAATGGTACCAGTGGAGAATCATGGTGTAAAAGTATTGTCTATAGGCTTTTTTACGCAGCCTAATCAGGCAGTTATCTGGAGAGGCCCCATGGCTTCTAAAGCCTTAAATCAAATGATATTCGACGCAGCATGGGGAGAATTAGATTTTTTACTTATTGATCTTCCACCAGGAACTGGAGATATTCACTTGAGTATTATGCAGGCCCTTCCTATTACCGGAGCAGTTGTAGTAAGTACGCCCCAGGAGGTTGCACTTGCCGATGCCCGGAAAGGTGTGGCTATGTTCCAGCAAGAAGCAATAAACGTACCTGTTCTGGGAATTATCGAAAATATGGCTTATTTTACGCCCGAAGAATTGCCATCAAACAAATACTATATCTTTGGTCAAGAAGGGGCGAAGAATTTATCGGAGGATTTGGCAGTACCTTTTTTGGGTGAAGTTCCCATAGTTCAGAGTATAAGAGAGGCTGGAGACGTAGGGCGTCCTGCAGCACTTCAAATAGCTACTCCTGTAGAAAGTGCATTTGAAGAGCTTACAAAAAGAGTCGTTAGTGAAGTGGTTGCCAGAAATACAGATTTGCCGCCAACAGAAGCTATTAAAATAACTACAATGGCAGGTTGTTCGGCTATTAAAAAGAAATGATTATGACTTCAGAAGAATTAAAAGTAAACATTGAAAAGGCCTTAAACGAAATCCGTCCATTTTTACAAAGTGATGGTGGAGATATTCGTCTGGTATCTATTGATGACGATAAACTGGTTAAAGTTAAACTGGAGGGTAACTGTGTAGCTTGTAGTGTAAATCAAATGACCTTAAAAAGTGGCGTTGAAATGACCATAAAGAAGCATGCTCCACAGATCGAGCAAGTCATCAATGTTTCTTAGCTCTGCATTAAGACATTTTTTCCATACCAATATAATAATTCAGCAAGTCCTGCTGTTAATTTCCAAAAACACTTTTTTACATTTCTTTTAAAATTTAAATATGTCTGATATTAAAGTTAGTATTACAGATAGGGAAGGCAAACGTCACCTAGTAGATGCTCCAACAGATATGAATATGAATCTCATGGAATTGGTTCGAGCTTATGAGCTTGCCCCTGAAGGTACTATAGGTGTTTGTGGAGGGATGGCCATGTGTGCTTCCTGTCAGTGTTATATACACTCTAATCACAATGTCGGAATAAGATCAGATGAAGAGGAAGCTATGTTATCCGAAGCCTTTAACGTGGAAGAAAACAGTCGCTTGGGATGTCAAATATATATCACGAATCAATTGAACGGTTTAGAAATCGAACTTGCTCCGGAAGATTAAATACGAGCTTGGTACGTGAATAAATTATAATACCGCCCCTCTTTTTTAATTAACTCATTGTGTGTGCCAGATTCTGCAATTTTACCATTTTCAATCACTAGTATTTGATCGGCTTTTCTAATAGTGCTCAATCTATGTGCAATAACAAAAGTTGTGCGACCTTCGGTGAGTTTAGTTAAACTCTTTTGTATAAGTGCTTCGCTCTCCGTATCGAGATTGGAAGTTGCTTCATCCAAGACCAAAATTCGAGGATTGGCCAACACTGCCCTGGCAATAGCAATTCTCTGCCTTTGTCCACCTGAGAGCTTAATTCCCCTTTCCCCGATTAGTGTCTCCAAACCATCTTCAAATCTGTCCGTGAACTCATCTACATAGGCTACTTTTATAGCATTTTGAAGTTCTTCTTCCGTTGCATTGGGTCTCGGGAATAGAATATTTTCCCTTATAGTTCCCTCAAATAGAAAATCATCTTGAAGAACAACTCCTAAAAACTTCCTATAACTTGCCAGGACCACCTTAGATAAATCATTGCCATCAATACTTATTCTTCCCTTTTGTGGACTTAGAAAACTTGCTGCTAAGCCAGCAATAGTACTTTTTCCTGATCCTGAGCTACCCACTAAGGCCGTAACCGTGCCCGCAGCTGCTTTAAAACTGACCTCCTGAATTACTTCCTTATTATCTTCATAAGCAAAAGAAACATTTTCGAAGAGGACGTCCCCTATAATTTCTTCCAGGTCTATTGTTCGCTCATTTATATCTGCCTCTGCCTTTAAATTCATTAATTCCTCTGTTCTGTCGAGACCTGCCAGGGCTTCGGTAAGTTGGCTGCCTATATTGCTCATTTGGACAATTGGAGCTACCATCAAACCCAATAAAAAGGTAAACGTAAGAAACTCTCCTACGGTTAATTCGTCGATCATAATTTTATAACCCCCAAGACCCATAATTCCAGTAGTTGCTAATCCAAGAAGAAAGGTAGACGAGCTTGTCATAAAAGCGGTTGCCGTCAGACTTTTTTTTACGTTTTCATAGAGCTTTAAAACGCCTTTTTCAAAGGTTATATGTTCTTGTGACTCGGCGTTAAATCCTTTAATAACGCGTATGCCTCCTAAAGTCTCTGTTAGACGTCCGGTTACTTCTGCATTTATCTTACCTCTATTGCGAAAAATTGGTCTGATTATTTTAAAGGCCTTCAGGGCGATTACAGCAAAAATTGCCAAGGGGATTAAGGCAAAAAGAGTCATGCTCGCACTAATTCTAATGAGAAGGACCAGAGAAACTACTGCGGTAATGCTACCTCCAACAAGTTGCACCAGACCTGTACCGATTAAATTCCGCACTCCTTCAACATCCGACATAATTCGTGAAACCAATTCTCCAGATTTGGTATTGTCAAAAAATCGGATTGGTAAGGAAAGAACTTTCTTTTGTACCTGAGCCCGAAGTTCTGATATCATATACTGGGCTTGTACGCTCAGAATTTTTGTCAATAAGAAAGACGTAATTGCCTGAATCAAAATAGCAGTTATTACCACTGCAATCAGAATTTTTAAAAATGGGATATCCTTGTTGGGAATGATATCATCCATTAAATATTTTAAAGACATGGGAGCCACAAAACTGGCGGCCTTACTAATTACTATGAGTATTAATCCTATAAAAACGAGCTTGCGCCTAGGCCAAATAATGGTTTTAAAAGCTTTTAAAACACTCACTTTCTTGTCGGACATACCAGAATAGAATATTTTTGGTTACAAAAGGTAGCAAGTTACAGTAAAATAGGTTTTAATTATAAGGAACAAACCAAAAGTCTACTCCAAAAATCCAAAATACCTTTTTCATAAAAGATAAACTTCAACCCAATAAAATGGAATATATAGATAGCAATGGAACTATACTTAAGGATGAAGAAAGTATACACATTGTAAAAGATTTTAAAAGACGTGGAATAAAAAGTTGTTTTCTAGGCCTACTGTTGCTGATAGCGACAGCTTCTTGTCGAACTAAAGAAGTTTT
>CAZWPZ010000336.1:0-23535 GCA_964636005.1 uncultured Eudoraea sp. | reverse complement strand
CTATCTCATTGTCATTTATATAATCTATAAGCTGCTCCTGGGCAACGGTAACCGTTAGTACCTCGAAACCTGCTTTTTCCAAGGCATCCTGGCCTTTTGCGGAGATACCGTCATTTGCTAAAATTTTCATACTAAACTATACTTAATGGATTTTTATACGCCTTTTTTACCCTTTTCGTTCAAGATCGCTCATTACGTCGACCAATACCCCAACGCTTTCAATCGACAGCGCATTGTACATAGAAGCGCGGTAACCTCCAACAGATCTATGGCCATTAATACCACTAATTCCGGCATCCTTACACATGGAATCAAAGGTCTCTTTTAAACCTTCTTCTGTCAAATTAAAGGTTGCATTCATGGTTGACCTGTCCTCTTTTTTTGCATATCCTGTAAACAGAGGGTTCAGATCGATTTCTGAATAAATCAGATTTGCTTTTTTATCGTTAATTTCCTCGATGGCTTCAATGCCACCCAGTTCTTTTAACCATTGCAGGGTTAACATGGAGGTATACACGGAAAATACGGGAGGCGTATTAAACATACTGTCTTTGCTTATATGGACCTGAAAATCTAACATAGAAGGAATTTGTCTTGATACTTCTCCCAAGATTTCTTCCTTGACCACAACAAGTGTTGTTCCAGCCGGACCCATATTTTTCTGAGCCCCTGCGTAGATTAGATCAAATTTCGAAAAATCCAATTTTCTCGAAAAAATATCAGAACTCATATCGCATACCAGAGGTACCGTAGTGGTTGGGAATTCTTTTACTTGCGTTCCGAATATGGTGTTGTTACTCGTCAGATGTAAATAATCCAAATCATTAGGAACGACGTAACCTCTGGGAATGTAATTGAAATTTTTGTCCTTGGAAGAGGCTACCTCTATGGTGTTCCCCAAAAACTTAGCTTCTTTTATTGCTTTGGAACTCCAGGTTCCGGTGTTAATATAACCTGCTTTATTCTCTAACAGATTATAGGCAACCATTAAAAATTCGAGGCTGGCACCACCTTGCAGATACAACGCCTTGTAACCTTTTCCTTCTAAACCGAGTAGTTCTAATGCCAAAGACCTGGCATTTTCCATAATTTCAACAAACTCTTTGGAACGATGTGAAATTTCAATTAAGGAAAGTCCAATTCCATCTAACTCGATTACTGCCTCAGAAGCCTTTTTCATAACTTCTTTTGGTAATATACAGGGTCCTGCGCTAAAGTTGTGTTTTTTCATTTTTAAAATTTTGCGTGCTAAAGGTCCTAAAAAAGAAGCAAAGTCACTACCTATCTGGCAAATATTTCTAGGATGTTTTTAACAGGAACTCAACAGTATCTACACCATCTGCATAATCGGCTAAACCAGGATGCTGAGCACTTCCGAAAGAGTGTGAATTGGCTAGAGAATTTGAACCTATGACACATTGTAATTGTTTGTTGTTCTCTTTAAGGTTCTTTTTAAGAGAGTCGAAATCCTCGTAAAATTCATAAAAGACTACGGAAATAGGGGAAGCAAAACCTGTGTCTTCCTTTAAAATAACGAATCCATTATCTAAAAATGGAAATTCACTCATAAGGTAAACCGCTTTGTTATAATCGTAGTTGTTTACATACTTATGTTGATTTTTTAAATAATTATAGTGTTCTATCTGACTGAAAAAACGATCAAAACTATAATTTTTGGGTACATATAACTTGGATACATTTCTACATCCCAGTCCATAATATCTAAAAATATCTTCTCCTAAAACTTTTAGTTCCTGATCACTTTCTTCACCGGTCAAGACCGCCACAGAATTCCTATTTCCTCTTATGATGTTTGGTTTTTTGCCAAAATAGTGTCGAAAATATCGCGAAGTATTATTGCTTCCTGTAGCAATTACAGCGTCGAATTGCTTCAATGTACCTTCGATAAATTCTATTTGAGAGGCAAAGTCTTTTTCTACAGAAATGAGGTATTCGGCAATTTTTGGTAATAGAACTGCATCCTGCGAAGATAGTTTAATGAGGGCCCTGTTCCCAGTTATCAACACGGCCAAAAAATCATGAAACCCAACCAATGGAATGTTGCCAGCCATTATCAGTGCTACATTTTTGGACTTGTTTTCAGATAGATTGTATGGAGTGAGCCATTCATTTAATTGATCTTCCTGAAGCGAATTGCCCCAGGATTTAAGAGCAAAAAGTACCTGCTCTTCCGTGAACCAAGGGTTTTTTTGACCAGCTTTTAATACGGCATCATCCAAGGACATCATCCATGATTCCTCGGACGAATTAAAGGGTTCGTTTTCTTCTTTCCTTGCAACGTATTCCCTCAGGAATGTTCCAAGTTTAACAAAAGCTTTTAATCGACTCTCTAGTTTGACCATTATATTTGTAGATAAGTCATTTAGGATTTACCTTTGTGCAAAAGTAATTACGACTTTAGTTGGAAACAACTCTTTCGTAATAATTGTTAAATAAAAGAAAAACAAGATTATGGCCATTATAATAACTGATGAATGCATTAACTGCGGGGCTTGTGAGCCGGAATGTCCTAATACTGCTATTTATGAAGGGGCCGATGAATGGCGTTATAGCGATGGGACTTCCTTAGAGGGACAAGTTGTTTTGCCAAATGGTAAAGCAGTCGATGCAGATGAGGTTCAGGAACCAATAAGTGATGAAATATATTATATTTCTCCAGATAAATGTACAGAGTGCATGGGCTTTCATGAAGAACCCCAATGTGCGGCTGTTTGCCCGGTAGACTGCTGTGTCCCCGATGAAGACCGAGTGGAAACCGAAGAAGAACTATTAGGGAAGCAACGTTTTATGCATCCGGAATAGGGCTCTGGTACCGTTAGCTTAGCATTTTAGCAACTAACTCCTTAAATAGCTTAGCACATACCATTCCAGTTATGTTATTGTAATCTCTGCTTGGATTATATTCCACTATGTCTGCACCAATAATTTGCGTATTCAGATTCTGAATAAAACGAATCACTTCTCGTGTAGTTAGTCCGCCTGGTTCATAATGTGAAACACCTGGTGCATATGCGGGGTCTAGCACATCAATGTCCAAGGAAATATAGGTTGGAGCAGCTTTGAGCTGTGCATTTAATGAAGTCCAATCCTCGATACCTACCGTGGTGACATCGTATTGATCTCTCACTTCTCGCTGTTCTCTATTTAAGGTTCTCACTCCAATTTGAAACAGATTAAAATCTGCACTTTTCTCCATAATGCGGGTAAATGTGCAGGCATGCGAATATTTATTTCCTTCAAATTCTCTATATAAATCGGCATGAGCGTCCAAATGAATAATATTGAAAGGGCCATATTTTTTAAGGAATGCACAAAGGATGGGGTAGGTGATAGAGTGGTCTCCGCCAAAAGAGATTAACGGTACTTCGTCGGCTAGGTGTTGCAGGGTGATAGTCTCTATATCAAAATAAGATTTTAACGCAAAGTCTCCTTTGTCGTCAATAAATTCTGGGTTCACTTCTATTCCATTTTCAGCATAATAATTCGAAGAATTGCTATGGAAGGAATTTCTAATTTGTTGCGGCCCTAGGTCGCACCCTTTTAAAAAGGAGGATTGAGCGTCGTATGGGAATCCTTGTAAACGAACTTTCTTCATATAATAGCCATTTAATAAGTCATGAAATATACAAGTAAAAACTATATTTGCACCCAATTTAATCTAAGTGTGTATATCCTTAGGAGCTTAAAACATAAAATAAAATGAAAGCAGGAATTGTAGGATTGCCTAATGTAGGAAAATCAACTTTATTCAATTGTTTATCCAATGCTAAGGCACAAAGTGCTAATTTTCCCTTTTGCACCATAGAACCAAATATTGGTATAGTAAACGTTCCTGATCCACGATTAGAAAAGCTTGAAGAGTTAGTTCATCCAGAAAAGGTGATTCCGGCTACTGTGGAAATTGTGGATATTGCAGGTTTGGTAAAGGGGGCCAGTAAAGGAGAAGGGTTAGGGAATCAATTTCTTGGTAACATTCGTGAGACGGATGCTATTTTACATGTGCTACGCTGTTTCGACAATGACAATGTTGTTCATGTGGATGGTTCAGTTGATCCCCTTAGAGATAAAGAGACCATAGACATGGAACTACAACTTAAGGATTTGGAAACCATTGAGAAAAAGTTAGATAAGGTAGCAAGAGCTGCCAGAACGGGAAACAAAGAAGCCCAAAAGGAGGTAGAAGTCTTACAAAAGGTAAAAACTCATTTGGAAGAAGGAACCTCGGTGAGAGCTATAGAACTTGGGGAAGAAGAACGAAGCGCCTATATCAGACCACTTCAATTTATTACAGATAAGCCGGTCTTATATATTTGTAACGTTGACGAAAATTCTGCTGCCAATGGTAATGCTTATGTGGAGCAAGTAAAGCAAGCCACGCAGAAAGAGGATGCACAGGTTTTAGTCTTGGCTGTTGGTACCGAAGCAGATATCACCGAATTGGAGACCTATGAGGAGCGACAAATGTTTCTGGAAGATCTGGGATTAACCGAAGCGGGATCCTCTAAAATGATCCGTGCGGCATATCGATTATTAAACCTACAAACATACTTCACTGCAGGGGTTAAAGAGGTTAGAGCCTGGACTACTAAGGTAGGGGCTACTGCACCTCAGGCAGCAGGTGTAATTCATACCGATTTTGAAAAGGGTTTTATCCGGGCAGAGGTTATCGCATATGACGATTATGTCGCATATGGAAGTGAAGCCAAAGTAAAGGAAGCCGGTAAAATGCGGGTAGAAGGGAAAGAGTACATCGTTAAAGATGGCGATGTTATGCATTTCCGATTTAATGTTTAGTGCCTGCCGGATTTGTATTCTTTTATTTTATTACCTCATGACATAAAAGGCTATCAACAAAAATGGGGGGGTATTGTTAATTACTTTCTATAGTCGGCGTTTTGTTTTCTGACCTATAATTTTATATTAGCATAGGAAACCCCTTCAATCATGGCTAATTCGCAATATACTGAGGATAATATCCGCTCTTTAGACTGGAAAGAACACATTAGACTTCGGCCAGGGATGTATATTGGGAAGTTAGGTGATGGATCTTCCGCCGATGACGGTATTTATATTCTTTTAAAGGAAACCATCGATAACTGTATCGATGAATTTGTTATGGGAGCCGGAAAGACCATTGAAATTTCCGTTCAAGGGGATAAGGTTTCGGTAAGAGATTATGGCCGTGGTATACCACTTGGAAAAGTGGTTGATGTGGTTTCTAAAATGAATACTGGGGGAAAGTACGATACGCGAGCCTTTAAAAAATCGGTTGGTTTAAATGGTGTTGGTACTAAAGCAGTGAATGCTCTATCTACCTTTTTTAGAGTGGAGTCCAACCGAGATGGTAAATCAAAATCTGCAGAATTTGCCACCGGAGAATTGATCAAAGAAGAATTGCTCGAGGAGACATCTAGGCGTCGAGGCACAAAAATCACATTTATCCCAGACGAGACAATTTTTAAGAAATACAAATTCCGCAATGAGTATATAGAGAGAATGCTCAAAAACTACGTATACCTCAATCCAGGTTTAACTATTGTATTTAACGGGGAGAAGTATTTTTCTGAAAATGGACTCAAGGACCTTTTAGAGGATAACAATAGCCATGAGGATCTGTTGTACCCCATAATCCATTTGAAAGGAGAAGACATTGAGGTTGCGATTACCCATAGTAAGACTCAGTATAGTGAGGAATACCACTCTTTTGTAAATGGACAGCATACTACTCAAGGAGGAACACATCAGGCAGCATTTCGTGAAGCTATAGTAAAGACAATTCGGGATTTTTACGGAAAAAATTACGACGCCTCGGATATAAGAAAGTCGATCATATCGGCAGTTTCCATTAAGGTCATGGAACCAGTATTCGAAAGTCAGACGAAAACAAAATTGGGTTCTACGGATATGGGTGGAGAATTGCCAACGGTGAGAACTTATGTCAATGATTTTATTGGAAGATATCTGGATAACTACCTTCATAAACATCCGGAGACCGCAGAGAAAATTCAGAAGAAGATAGTTCAGGCTGAAAAAGAACGAAAAGAACTATCTGGAATTAGAAAATTAGCTAGAGAAAGAGCAAAAAAAGCCAGTTTACACAACAAGAAATTAAGAGACTGTAGGGTTCATCTGGGAGACATGAGGAACGATCGCAGGTTGGAATCTACCTTGTTTATTACGGAAGGAGATTCTGCTTCCGGATCCATTACCAAATCACGTGATGTAAATACCCAGGCAGTTTTTAGTCTCAGAGGTAAGCCTTTGAACTCCTATGGGATGACAAAAAAAATAGTGTATGAGAACGAAGAGTTTAATCTGTTACAGGCTGCTCTAAATATCGAAGAATCTATTGAAGATTTACGTTATAACAATATTGTGATTGCAACCGATGCGGACGTTGATGGTATGCACATTAGGCTGTTGCTAATTACTTTTTTTCTCCAATTTTTTCCAGAGTTAATCAAAGAAAATCACCTGTATATATTGCAAACGCCTTTGTTCCGTGTTAGAAATAAGAAGCAAACGATATATTGTTACAGCGAGGACGAAAAGCAGCAGGCCATTGAAACCCTTTCGGGAAAACCTGAAATAACAAGATTTAAGGGATTAGGTGAGATATCTCCAGATGAGTTTAAAAACTTTATAGGAGATGATATTAGGTTAGAACCAATAATGTTAGACAAAGCCCTGTCTATTGAGGAATTATTAAAGTTCTACATGGGTAAAAATACCCCAGACCGACAGGAGTTCATTATTGAAAACCTTAAAGTGGAAATAGATCTAATTGATAGTAACTAATTTATAATTATATTATTACAAAAAAATAATGCACGAAAACGAAGATCTAAATGAAGAGCCAATAGATGAATCTTCGAATAATCAGGTAGCCCTGACCCGGGTTACGGGTATGTATAAAGATTGGTTTTTAGATTATGCTTCTTATGTAATACTCGAAAGAGCCGTTCCGGCCATTGAAGATGGATTTAAACCGGTTCAGCGCCGTATAATGCATGCTCTTAAAGAGCTGGATGATGGCCGCTACAATAAAGTGGCCAATGTTGTAGGACACACAATGCAATACCATCCTCACGGGGATGCTAGTATTGCAGATGCCATGGTTCAAATTGGGCAGAAGGATCTTCTAATAGATACACAGGGTAATTGGGGAAATATTTTAACCGGGGATAGGGCAGCAGCCTCCAGATATATAGAGGCGAGATTGTCAAAATTCGCGCTTGAGGTAGTATTTAGCCCAAAAATTACGGAATGGCAGGCCTCCTATGATGGGCGAAAAAAGGAACCTGTAAACCTACCTGTAAAGTTTCCGCTACTTTTGGCACAAGGAGCCGAAGGTATTGCAGTTGGATTATCTACTAAGATTTTGCCTCATAATTTCAACGAGATTATTGATGCTTCCATAAAACATCTTAAAGGACAACGTTTTAAATTATACCCAGACTTTCCTACATCTGGAATAATTGATATAACGAATTACAATGATGGCCTTAGAGGAGGGAAAATTAGGGTACGCGCTAAAATATCCCCATTAGACAAAAAGACCCTGGTAATTAGTGAAATACCTTATGGAACGAATACTTCATCTTTAATTGATTCTATTCTTAAAGCAAACGACAAGGGAAAAATAAAAATAAAAAGAATTGAAGATAATACTGCAGCTCAGGTAGAAATCTTGATTCATTTACCCGGAGGAATATCCCCAGACAAAACTATTGATGCCTTGTACGCCTTTACTTCTTGTGAGTCTTCCATTTCTCCTTTGGGCTGTATTATTGAGAACAACAAGCCTTTGTTTATAGGAGTATCTGAGATGTTGAAACGATCTACCGAACATACGGTAGAAATGCTTAAACAGGAATTAGAAATACAACTGGCAGAATTAGAAGAACAGTGGCATTTTGCATCCCTTGAACGCATATTTATTGAAAATAGAATATATAGAGATATTGAAGAGGAAACCACCTGGGAAGGTGTTTTAAAAGCGATTGATAAAGGTCTAAAGCCATTTACAAAAGACCTAAAAAGGAAGGTGACAGAGGATGACATAGTAAGACTAACAGAAATTAGGATTAAAAGAATATCCAAATTTGATATTGATAAGGCGCAGCATTTTATTGAAAGTCTTGAAGAAAAAATAGCCCAGACCAAATATCATTTAGAAAACCTGATTGAATATGCCGTAGACTATTTTAAAAACTTAAAGGCCAAGTTTGGTGAAGGAAGAGAGCGAAAATCTGAGATTAGAATTTTCGACGATATCGAAGCGACAAAGGTTGTAATTCGCAATACCAAATTGTACGTCAATCGGGAAGAAGGTTTTGTGGGTACCTCGTTACGACGTGACGAATATGTGACCGACTGCAGTGATATTGATGATATAATTGTTTTTACCAAAGGTGGACAAATGATGGTCACTAAAGTAGATTCCAAGACTTTCGTTGGCAAAAATATTATTCATGTTGCTGTCTTTAAGAAGAAAGACAAGAGAACTACCTACAACATGATATACAAAGATGGTAGGGGAGGTTCTAGCTATGTCAAACGGTTTTTTGTAACCAGTATTACTCGGGATAAGGTGTACGACTTAACCGCAGGGAAAAGTAATTCCGCTGTTCTATACTTCTCTGCAAATCCTAATGGAGAGGCTGAGATAGTCACAGTTAATTTAAGACAGGTTGGAGCCATTAAAAAATTAAAATGGGAACTCGATTTTGCCGATGTTATGATCAAAGGGCGAGCATCTAAAGGAAATATTGTAACCAAATACGCCGTTAAAAGAATCGAATTAAAGGAAAAAGGCCTGTCGACCTTAAAGCCACGAAAACTGTGGTTTGACGAAACTGTACTGCGATTGAATGTAGATGCCAGGGGTAGTTTGTTAGGAGAGTTTACCAGTGAGGACAGGTTGCTAATAATTGATCAAAAGGGACAATTAAAAACGGTTATTCCAGAACTTACATTGCGATTTTCGGACGATATTATTGTTCTGGAAAAATGGATCCCGAACAAACCTATATCCGTAATATATTGGGAAGGAGAGAAAGAATTGTTTTACCTAAAACGATTCCTGGTAGAAAACCCAGACAAGGTAGAAAAGATAATTACCGATCATCCAAAATCGTATCTCGAAAAAGTATTTGTTGAGTACCGACCAGTAGCCGAGATAGTTTTTGCCAAGAAAAGGGGAGTAGATAGAAAGGAAAACTTGCAGGTTAATGTGGAAGAGTTTATTTCCATAAAGGGTATTTCCGCAATGGGTAATCAATTGAGTAAAGAAAAGATATTAGAAATTAATTCTTTGGAACCACTGCCATATACACCTCCTGTGGTTCATGAGCCCAAGGATATAGAAGTGGTAGATGAGGAAGATGTTCTTGGTAGTTCGGAAGAAACCAAAAAAACTTCATCTGAAGCTAACCAATCCCAATCTGAACCCAAAGAGGAAGAGGATTCCGGACCTGGGCAAACCACTCTATTTTAAAGATAATAAGTGTTTATTTATTGCATTTAAAAGAACATTAGCTTTAACTTACCACTTTTACTTATTTTCTGGTTATTATAACAGGAAAAAAAATTGCAACAAAAGATTTATGGATTTTACAAACCCCCTCATTTACGGTGTCCCTTGTTTCATTGCACTAATTATTTTTGAAATTATTTATAGCAAAGCACATGGCGATAATAAGTTATATAACTGGAAAGACTTGTTTGCTAGCGGCGCGATGGGCATTGGTGCGGCTATATTTGGACCATTTTTTAAAATTGTATTTGCTATTGCTCTTTTTGAGGTTTCTTACGAGTTCTGTAACCCTCTAGTGGATGGCGTAAGAACGAATCTTTTAGGCTATGAATCTTTTGGTTATGCTTGGTATGTTTGGGTGCTTTGTATGCTTGCAGATGATTTTACATATTATTGTTTTCATCGGGCTAATCATGAAATAAGACTTTTTTGGGCTGGACATATTGTTCATCACTCCTCCGATAATTTTAACTTAGGTACGGCTGTTAGAAATGGATGGTTTACGATTTTCCATAAACCATTTTTCTATATGTGGATGCCGGCTATAGGTTTTCCACCCGAAATGGTAATTGTTTGTATAGGGATCGAAATAATATGGCAATTTCAGCTTCATTCGGTTTATGTTCCAAAAATGGGGTTTCTGGAAAAGATTTTCAATACTCATACCATGCATCAAGTGCATCATTCTCAAAATATAGAATATCTGGATAAAAACCACGGAGGCATTTTAAATATATTCGATAAAGTTTTTGGTACTTGGAAAGAACTAAATGACGACATAAAGATTAAATATGGCGTGATTCATTCACCTAATTCCTATAACCCAATAGTCATACTCACACACGAATACAAGGATATATGGCGAGATGTAAAGAAGTCTAAAAAACTCTCACATGCTTTGATGTATATCTTTGGACCCCCAGGTTGGAGTCATGATGGTTCTACATTAACAGTTAAACAGCAACAACAGAAACTGGAGGAATCTGTTGCTAGCTAATTACTGTCACTTTTTTATAAATTCACGAATACGTTAAGCCTTATGACTAAAGTAGGGTTAAACCCTTTTAGTTTTCCTTAATCTTGTTAGAATTTTTGCGCATCTTTATGTTTAGGAACTCTACCATTAGTGAAAAAGCAATTGCGAAGTATAAGTACCCCTTAGGAATGGCGCCAATTGCCTGGTCGAAGATGACAGCCTCACTTAGGTGCGCGGCTTCTGCAATTAGCATAAAACCTATTAAAATCAAAAAGGACAATGCTAATAATTGCATGGAGGGATGGTTATTGATGAATACTCTTATGGGGTTGGCAAAGACCATCATGATAATTATGGAAATGACTACCGCAATTATCATTAATACAAGGGCGTCCATGGGCTTATTCCCGATTCCGTTGGTCATTCCAACCGCGGTTAGAATAGAATCAATGGAAAAGATAAAGTCGATAAGCACAATTTGTGTTATTGCCTTTGAGAAGCTTGTTATTTTCTTTGCGTTTAGTGAATTTTCTTCGTGTCCCGGTAATTCCACTTTTTCATGAATTTCAGAAGTACTCTTATACAATAAAAAGATGCCACCGAAAAACAATATGATTGCCTGTCCACTAATTTCAATCGATATCCAGCTCTTGTGGATTTCAAAAAATGCTTCTTTAAGTCCAATTAAAAACGAAACCCCAAAGAGTAGCAGTATTCTTTGAACCATAGCTAGCAAAAGCCCGATATTGGTAGCTTTTTTTTGGTCCTTAGCCGGTAATTTATTGGCTGTAATAGAAATAAAAACAATGTTGTCTATGCCCAGGACTATTTCTAAGAAGGTTAGTGTTAATAAGGCTACCCATGCATCCGGACTACTTAGAATTTCAAACATATTAATTTGTCTTAAATGCAGTTCCTTTATTTCTCTTGGTTTCTCCGACTACTCCATAGGTAAATGTATACGAATCATCTGTAGTACTGATAATTTTAATGTGGATCGATTTTTCTTCTGCTTTGTTTCTGGGGTTTATCTTCTTGATTATGTATTCACAATCGTTTAGCCAGCGGACCGAGGATGTATCTACGGAATTCTTGAATTTGTCAATTTCAATGGAATCGTTTCTTGTAAAGTAGGTGGTGACTTCTTCCTGATTTAGTGATGCAGTGAAAGTAAAGCTTCCATTTTTAAATTTTTCACATTCACGTTCAGGCTCATAACAGCTCGAAAGTATTAAAAGGCTCAGGATTAGGTAAAGGGCTTTTTTCATATTTGCAAAATAATGAAATACCGGTAAATCGGAGAATATGCTGTCGTTAATTTTGATTGGTAGGCGGGTTTTTTTCTTCCTTGTAAACTTTAAAACTACCATCGGTATAAAAGATGATAATCTTTTCAATTTGTCGTTCGCTAAGCTCTGGAGCTTTCATCATTTTTCTACTGGGTAATACAGTCGAATGAGGCTTAGTCGGTGCATGAGGGAATTGCCCTTTACCATTTAATAACCAGTATAAATTTACTTCGGGAAAAGTCTTGATAACCTTGAGAACAAATTCTAAACTCGGCTTGTTTCTACCCGTCAGTAGATGGGATATGGACGACCTTTGTACGCCAACTTTATCGGCAAAAGCAGAGGCCGTTACCTGATAGTGTTGCAGGATCCTTTCCAACCTTTCAATAAAATCTTCCGTGTTTACCATTGTAATTTACTCCTAGTTGTTTTATGATAAAAATCTGCTGTAATTCAAAAATAAATAGTCAATTAATACATTAATTAAAAATATTTAGACTATTGATATATAAGTTTTTATAACTTATAGAAGTTTTGATAATACTTTTGTATACCGTTGTAAATTATTCTGCTCTTATCCCAACTATTGTTGTATACAAAAGTAACAAATAAAGTTACTTTTGTAAAAATATTTGCTATTACATTTGTAACATATTAAGCACATAAGATGAAGGCAAATTCGTTGGATTATTCTTTGTTCAAAGAGGCCCTCCTATCGGGAAGGTACATTACTAACACACATATAGAAGGCTGTCTTAAAAAGGTTGCCTTGTCTAACTTTGTAAAAGTGGAGGGCAGCTCTTTTGAGGGTAGAGACATTTATGGGCTTCAATTGGGGACCGGACCCAGGAAGGTGCTTATTTGGTCTCAAATGCACGGGAATGAATCGACCACTACCAAGGGGATTTTTGACTTTTTAAACTTTCTATTAAGTGATGAAGAGGATGCTAAAAATATATTAGATCATATCACCATTAGACTACTCCCTATTCTTAATCCAGATGGGGCATTGCGGTACAGTAGATTTAATGCTAACGGAATTGACCTGAATAGAGATGCTCAGGACCTGAGTCAGCCTGAATCCAGACTTATACGAACAGTCTATAATACGTTTCGACCGGATTATTGCTTTAATATGCATGATCAGCGTACTATCTTTTCTGCAGGGAAGAACAAAAAACCCGCCACACTGTCGTTTTTAACGCCAGCATTCAACCCTTCTTGTGATTTAAACGATTCTCGAATTAGGAGTATGCAACTAATTGCGTCTATATCAAAAGAAATCTCGACTCGAATTCCAGGGCAAATTGGACGTTATGACGATGCCTACAATCCAAATTGCCTAGGTGATACCTTTCAAGGTAAAGGAACACCAACTCTACTTTTTGAAGCTGGGCATTATACTGGCGATTATCAACGTGAGAAAACAAGGGAATTAATCTTTCATTCGCTTTACAAAGGTCTTAAATCACTTACGGATACCTGCGGGAGTGAATTTACCGTGGAAGATTACTTTGGTATTCCAGAAAATAAAAAGTTGTTTTTTGATTACATCATTAAGAATGCCTCTGCCATTTCTAATAATCCAAACCGAGATATCGGAATACTATATAAAGAAGTCTTGTCCGGCAATAAAATAATTTTTAAACCAACAGTTGAAAAGCAAGGTGTGCTGGACGGTTTTTACGGGCATGTGGAGTACGATTGTTCTGTGGAAAGAGACTTGGAGAATCTGAAAAAAAATGTTGATTTGTACAAGGCTGTGTTTTAGATTTATAACGAAAAACAACAGGAATTTTACATATTATCCATAAAATTGGGGAATTTATTACATAAAGTTCCTTAATTTTATACTTTAGCAAAAAAATTATTAAAAAATGAGTAAAATTAAATTGGACGAAATTGATCATCAAATACTTGATATGCTGATTGATAATACAAGGACTCCTTTTACTGATATAGCAAAAAAATTACTGATCTCTGCAGGTACGGTTCACGTTAGAGTGAAGAAAATGGAGGAAGCTGGAATTATTAGAGGCTCTTCTTTGACCTTAGATTATGTGAAATTGGGCTATGCTTTTATTGCTTATGTGGGAGTATTTCTTGAGAAAACCCATCAAACCAAATTCGTCTTGGAACGGCTAAATCAAATACCCAATGTAACCGTTGCTCATATAACCACTGGAAAATTCAATATCTTTTGTAAGATCAGGGCAAAAGACACCAATCACGCAAAAAATATCATTTTTAAAATTGATGATATTGATGGTATTAGTAGAACGGAGACGATGATTTCTTTAGAAGAGAGTATTAACGATAAAAAACGTTTGATGCATCGAATTTTTAATGAGTTATAGAAGTCTAGGCTTTTATAGGCTCAATCACTTTTTCTGGCATATTTACCCAAGAGAATTATTGGATCATGAAGTTATCGGAATTGTCTAAAAAGGAATATCCCCCATTTTATGCTACCTATATAGATGTTTTAGGGGAAGCGGATTTACAGGCTTTACTGGTTAAACAGCTTACTAATTTCCCACAATTTATTCAAAGCATTCCTGAAGAAAAATTACATTACGCCTATGGGAAAGATAAATGGACCATTGCCGAGGTGCTTCTGCATATTATTGATGCAGAAAGAGTTTTTCAATATAGGGCCTTGCGTTTTGCACGAAATGACAAAACAGCATTGCCGGGATTTGATCAAGACGAATATGTTCCCTTTTCAAAGGCCGATACTTACACTAAAGAAGATTTAATAAAGGCCTATACCGTGGTAAGACAGTCTACGATACAGTTATTTGAGTCTTTTGACCGAGAAGAACTAAATCGAATAGGAACAGCAAGTAATTCTCCCATGAGTGTTGCGGCACTGGGTTTTATTTGCTGCGGTCATCAAAAACACCATCGAAATATAATTCGATCGAAGTATTTATAACCTTAATCAAGTTCTACTTCTTCTTGTCCTTGTAAATCTAAATTAGCTTGTGAATCTTTATGTAGTTCTGGTACAGTATTGTTGCTCAGTTCTTTTTCAAACTCTTCTTCGAAGTTTGCCATAAAGGAAGCCAGACTTTTACTAATCTTTACAAGGTATAAGGTGTCATCGGTTCTAAGTTCTACCGCCTCTATGACTTGTCCTTTAGCGTCCATAAACGATATGATATCGTCGTCCCCATATCCGTCCGGATAGGACTCAATTAAATTACTGGCCATTGTATGACTCAGTTTTTTGTAATCAATTAAAACTCTTTTCATTTTAGGTATACGGTTGGTTAAACAATGCTAGTTTAATTTCTATACCTAAGCTAGTTTATTTTTACACTAAATTTTTCAAAGAGTTGTAAACAGACTAAAATAGTATATGTACAGTCTATTCCATGTAGTAAGCAAATGCTTCGTGCAATGCCTGGTCTGAAACTTTATTGTCTATTAGGGCATCACCAATCCGTTTTAATAGGACAAAGTAGACATTGCCATGAGAATTCTTTTTATCGTATTTTAATAAGGTAAGTATCTCAGAGATATCCTCTTTGTCAAAAGATATTGGACTAAAATGCTGTAGGATGGAAGTTTTAATATCTTCTAGTTGATTAATGGAAAGTCCGATTATTTTGTGTGATAGGTAGGCCTCCATGATCATTCCTATGGCAATAGCTTCGCCATGTAATAGCGTTTCTTTGTTCTTGTTTTCCAGGAAATAAGATTCTATGGCATGTCCAAGGGTATGACCGAAGTTCAATATTTTACGTAGACTCTTCTCTGTCGGATCTTGTCTAACTACTTCATTCTTAATTACGATCGACTCATAAATAAAACTCTCAAAAGCCTCCAGCGAAGTAACATTTTTGATATCACTCCAATATCTTTGATTCGTAATAAGTCCGTGTTTAAGCATTTCCGCAAATCCGCTATTGAGTTGACGGTTTTCTAAAGTGGTAAGAAACTCTGGAAAAATTAATACCATTTGGGGCTGATTAATTACCCCAATTTGATTTTTCAGCATCCCTAGATCTACACCCGTTTTACCCCCAACAGAGGCGTCTACCATGGCTAGTAGGGTGGTTGGGATATTTATAAAACTAATACCTCTTTTATATGTGGATGCAACAAATCCGCCTAAATCTGTTATTACGCCTCCTCCCAGATTAATCAAAAGGCTTTTTCTGTCGCAACTTTTATCAGAAAGTATGTTCCAAACCTTCAGGGAGGTTTCTATATTCTTGTTGACTTCCCCGGAAGGAATCTCAATGACTTGGTAGTTATAGTCAGAATCAAGAGTTTTGGCAAAAATGGGCAAGCAGTGTTTTTTGGTATTCTCATCGACCAAAATGAATATATTAGAATAATTAGCATATTTCAAGTGTGCTTCAATCGCTTCAACGCCTTTACTGTTGAAATGGATAGGGCAGGTAGAGGATATAATAGATTCCATAAACGTCTTTTTGTTAATACGATTTATCACTTTCACTGGAAGAAAGCAATAGTTAAAATGAAACACAAAATAAAGGCAAAATTTTAGTTATCGAATATATTTTCTGTTATTATATTTGAAATAGTTACTAAATACATATCGAATGCGAGGTATTTTTGAGGACACCGCTACTGCTTTTGTATTAAAATCGGATTCAGAGCTGGAAAGAGCCTTTTTTTTATTTAAACTTATTGCAAACGAACCTTTAGTCAGAATAGGTACAGCAATGACAAATTTTGCTTTAAAGGCAAGATTACCAGTGGATGGTTTAATACGAGCAACCGTTTTTGATCATTTTTGTGGAGGAGTAAGTGAAGAAGATTGTTTGCAGGTTGTAGAACGTATGTGGAGTAAAGGAGTCGCTTCTGTTTTGGATTATTCTGTTGAAGGGAAAGATACGGAGGATCCTTTGGATGACGCCCTCGCCAAAGTACTCAAAATATTGGATTTTGTTAAGGAGAAAAATGCTATTCCTTTTGCAGTTTTTAAACCTTCCGGGTATGGTAGACTCGCCTTATTTACAAAAGTTAGTGAAAACAAAGCACTCACTAAAAAAGAAAAAGAAGAATGGGATCGAGTAGTACAGCGATTTGATACTACTTGTAAAAAGGCTTATGATTTACAAGTATCCCTTTTGGTGGATGCCGAAGAAAGCTGGATGCAAAGTGCTGCAGATAATCTTGTTGAAGAAATGATGCGCCGATATAATAAAGAAGAAGTAATAGTTTATAACACATTACAGTTATATCGATGGGACAGAATGGATTATCTGGAAAAATTACACAAAAAAGCAGAAAAAGAAGGATTTAAAATAGGGATAAAGGCGGTAAGGGGAGCCTATATGGAAAAAGAAAATGAACGGGCGAATGAACAAGGATATCCTAGTCCTATTTGTAGTTCAAAAATGGAAACGGACAAAAATTTTGATCTTGTTGTTGCCTATATTGTAGAACACCTTGACACCATTTCTCTATTCTTGGGAACACATAATGAATTGAGTACCTACAGGCTAATGGAACTTATGCAGGATTCTGATATACCTTATACCGACAAAAGAATTTGGTTTGGTCAGCTTTATGGAATGAGTGATAATATTTCTTATAATCTGGCTGCAAAAGGATATAATGTCGCAAAATATCTACCATTTGGTCCTGTCCGAGATGTTATGCCCTATCTGATCAGGCGTGCCGAAGAGAACACCTCCGTTGCCGGACAAACGAATAGAGAGTTAGAACTTTTGCGCAAAGAGATTAAGCGAAGAAAAATATAAAGTGTTTTGTTTAAGCGCCACGGAATGGAAGGCAAAGGTAATTTCTCTACTGTTGAACTTCAATCAATACGGCTTCACAGCTTTTTAAGTCTGAGTTTAGAACTATTTCTTCCGACTTGGAATTATCCTTAATTTCTAATGAAACTGTGTTTGGAGGAAAGTTACCTAGATTATGCGCGTATAAAAATAAATCGTTACTCTTGCTTGGGTCTAAATGCACTTCGAAACTTTTCTTTTGATAGGTAAGAATATGATTTGCCACTACGGCAATTCCATTGAGGTAAATAGAAACAATATCCCCGTCTTGTCTTCCATGATCGTATAGATTTATGGTCAGTGTTTCCGTGTCTACTACAATTTTCTTCTGATATGAAATTTTTCTTCCAGCAAAAAGAGTTCTTTGCTCTTTTAAAATTTCAGGATTTAGATCTTCTTTTAGGGTGATGGATTTGCTTTTGGTTACAGGAGCAGACTCTTTGGGAGCATGCTCTGAATCTTTAATTGGAATATTCGAAATATCACTTTTTTCAGGAGCAATAGATGTAGTAACAACCGGATTATTAACTGGGGTTACCGTTTCAACACTCTTTGTGCTTTGTCTTTCTTTTCGTATGGAAAAGTAAGGTGTGGCAAATTTTGCAATATGAAATTTATTAGAAGGGTATAACTCTATCCCCATAACTTTATAGGTATCCCCCTCAGGTAACCCCTTTCTGAGCTCTAAATTTTCTAGGGCACCTTTATTTTTATAAACTCCTAAAACCTGAACCACAATGTCGTCTCGCGTCAGGAAGAACTTAATGGACTTATCCGTATCTATATTTTTTGTTTCCCATTTGATAGAGGCTTTCGAAGGTGTTTTCCATACCGAGCCACTTGTAGGATAGGTAATGTTTAGGGTAGGCCTCCAGGTTATTCGCTCTTCAGTTCGCTGTTTGACTAATGGCTTTATCGCGTTAGTAAAGTTCGTATATGGCGGATATGTTGTTATTCCTAAATTCTCCTTCTTTAAAATTTTAAAATAGTCGGCCAATTCGGTCAATGCCTGTACGACGGGTATTTTATCCGGATATTCTGATTCGATATAGGCTATTTTTTTGGAGAGCTTTTTAGGTTTTTTCTCTGTGTTTTTCATACTCATATCAATAGGATTACTATCGATTATCTCGTACGTAGCTTTAAGTTTGTCGTATCCGAAACGATTATCTAAGAAACGAATGGCTTTGTCGTAATTTAAAGAATCGGAAGATTCATAATTCTGTACAATTTCTTGCGCTATTAAATACTCATCCATGCTGGTTTTAAGACTTGCTCTAATTAGTTTTTGAGTTGCTAATGCAGGTTGGTGCAGAATCTCATCAAGCAATTGAACAAAAGCATTTTTAGGTATTCCCTCGTCCTTATCATCATTTTTACTTAAATAAGAATCAAAAACCATATGAGGGGATTCCAGAATCAGGTATATATTTTCATTTTGGCTCTGTTCTGGTGTAGAAACACTTTTGGAACGCAGTGCCTCTTTGGTGGTACTTGTCCAGTACTTATTTGTTTTTGCTATAGTATTTTTTGCAAATGCTTTTGGATCTTTCTGGAATGTAGATGCCTTAATCGAAGAATACGATAAAAATAGAATTATTATATAGGCAAATCGTCTTTTCATAAGGAATGCTATAGGCTCTTTTTTTTCTCCATAAAGCTAGTACTTATAAGGTATTGGTTTGAGAGGAGTTGAAAAATCATTTTTTTAATACAGTTCTTATGGAATATAACTCCATTTGTAGTGTGTTTAGTATAATATTAACTACCTGGACTCCTGATTGATATATTCAAATTCTAATATCGTTGCGTGGCTCTTGCAATTTTCAATCAGCACATAAACGGGCACATCTTCCAGAACACCATCTATGTAATATTGTTTACAGCTTTCGCCTTGGGTATTACTTTTCTTAAAGTCGATTTCTCCCTCTAGCAAGAGGTTTTTAAGCTTTGTAGAATCTAATACCTGTGAATCAAATAATTGTTTGGTGAATTCCGTATTGCGTAGTTTTTTAGATCGAATGTCCTTCAGTACCCTGCAATTTGGTAAATAACAGAAACTTGTGCCGCTTTCGTCCGACTTCTTCTTAAGAAAAAAGAACAAAAAAATTAGCCCAATAGAAAAGCCGATGAGGTAGAACCCCAGACGTTTTAAGAAGGCCATTTTTAAAATATAAGAAAGTTAATATCACTGTATTTTAAATCGAACCAATCGCCTACAGATTTATTAGTTAAAATGCCATGGTACATATACAAACCGTTTCTTAGTCCACGATCGAACCGAAGGGAATTCTCTAAGCCGCCGTCTTCTCCAATTTTTAATAAATAGGGTGTGAAAATGTTACTAATCGAAACGGAAGCAGTTCTAGGATACCGGGCTGGTATATTTGGAACACCGTAATGAAATACGCCGTATTTCTCATTTGTAGGTTTGTCATGTGTAGTTAACTCACTACTTTCGAAACAGCCTCCCATATCGATGCTCACGTCAATAATAACGGCCCCTTTTTTCATGTTTTCCACCATACTGTTACTAACTATCACCGGAGAACGGTCTGTTCCTCTTACGGCACCAATGGCCACATCGCAACGTTTCAAGCTTTTTAAAAGGTTTTTAGGTTGTATGGTACTGGTATAGATAGTTTGCTTGAGATTTGTCTGTATTTTTCTCAATTTCGTAAGTGAATTGTCGAATACTTTAACATTCGCACCCAGGCCAAGGGCCGATCTTGCTGCGAACTCTCCAACCGTACCAGCTCCAATGATGACAACTTCTACTGGAGGGACCCCACTGATATTACCAAACATCAGACCATTCCCAAGGTTGGTCGCTGCCATAATTTCTGCAGCTATAAGAACAGAAGCGGTTCCTGCAATCTCACTTAAGCTTCTTACTGCAGGATACTTCCCATCCTCATCGCGAATGTATTCAAAGGCGATAGCTGTAATTCTCTTTTTTGCTAACTCTTCAAAATAGGTCTTCGAACGTGTTTTTATTTGTAAGGCAGAAATAATGGTAGCCTGAGGATTCATCATTCGAATCTCTGTGAGGGTAGGAGGTTCCACTTTTAGTAGAATCGGACACGAGAACACTTTTTTTGTGTCTCTGGTGATTAGTGCACCAGCTTCGGTATATTCTTTATCTGTAAAACTGGCACTTTCTCCTGCACCAGCTTCAAGGAGTACCTTATGTCCATTGGAAGTTATTGCATTTACGGCATCGGGAGTCAGACATATTCTCTTTTCCTGATATTGATTTTCATTGGGAATACCAATAAACAACTCTCCTTTCTGCTTTAGTATTTCTAGTGTTTCTTCTTGGGGCAGGAGTTGTTGCTGACTAAATGGTGAAGAAGCTTGATTCATTGGTGTGGATATACTGCGACAATAAAGATGTAATCAAAATTACAACTTTTTTATTATCCTTAGAAATTAGAAACGAAATAGGAAATTCGATTTAAAACCTACCATTCTTTTGCTAGAAAAGCATATTAAAAAGGCTTTTAAGCGAATGTTGAAGGGAAGCTAAAGACCTTTTTAGCGCTTTATTAGGAATACTATTAGAATCTTTAGGAGCGGATGTTTCTTCTTCTTGTTTGGATTCCAAATCTGGTTTAAGGTGTTTGGATGATATTTTATCCATTTCACGCCGTTCTTTGTCTTTATAATATTGTAGTTCTGCATCCATGGCATCTAAATCGATTCCATGGACAAACTTATCATAGAGTTTAATTCGAATAAAATAAACAAATGGAATAACCACCATACATACAGGCAATAGCCAAAGTACATTCTCAGTATCTACATATAATTCATCATCATAGAGAACCTCAAATATTTGAAAAGCATACATACAGATAGGAATCAGTAGAATATGATACCACCAATGCTTGTTGGTAAAGAACCATATCAACAATAAATAAAACGGAATTATCTTGGTAAGTAAGAACCAAGTAAATGTTCTTATGTCATCAAAACCATGACGGTCGATGCTGAACCACAAGAAATCTATTGTTGCATTGGGGTCTTGCGGCATGAAATCATGCAGTTTAAAAAGAAAAGGTGCAGCAATAATTAAGAAAATGCCCACAGATTCTGTGAAAAATCGTTTTTGGGCTTTTCTATTTTTTTCTTGGTTAGACTTCATTCTAGCAATATTGTTTGTTATTATATTGCTTGAACGAAAAAAAGAGCAATTTATGATTGCTCTTTTTTGAAATTTGTAAGTAATTACTTCTTAATATGGATTTTTCTTTTATCCACGCCATCTTCATAGAGTGAATCATCAGAAGCGCTATCGGTACAAGCCGAAGCCATAAGCACAAGGCATGTGCAAATGCCAAAGAAAAGTTTTTTTGTGTCCATCGTAATGCGTTTTTCGTTAAAGATTTGATTCATTTTCACTTACAAATGTAGGAAAAAAAATACGAACACAAGACATTTTATCGAGAAAATCTTACTATATATCGTAAAAACCGTGCAGTTAATCGATAAATTGAAATTTTCAAATATTTATTTTAATTAAATTTTTGTAGGAAATAGAAGAGGATTACACTATTTACACAGTTTTGTTTATGTTTTAAAATAGTTCGCCCCTATCGCTAATTCCTGATCGAAAAGGCCGGAAAAACCAGCACCTTTCTAAATTGAAAATGACACCTTCTCTTGTATTGATAAGAGAGGAAGAATTTTTTTTATGAAGAAAAATTACGTCGTATAAAGTGAGCATTTTATCGATAGCCCAATTTTATTACTTTTAGTTTTTTGAGCAAAACCTAAGGGATTGGAGCCCAAAATTCCATGATTTTGACTTCCTGTTTTAGGTTCCACGGTTATTATTTTACTTCTTCTATTTCTAACGTCCTGCTGGAAGCACCCTCAATGCTTATAGTAATTTTTGTATGCTGTCTAGGAAGCAGATTTTCTATTTTATCGGGCCATTCCAAAAAGAGCCAGGACTCGGAAGCGAAGTAGTCCTCAACACCTATATCTAATGCCTCAAACTCGTCCTTTAACCTATAAAAATCAAAATGATACCCAAGAAGATGTCCATTCTGTTTGTGGTATTCATTTACAATGCCGAAAGTCGGACTATTGGCCATATCTTTCCCGTCTAACAGCTTAACAAGGCTTTGGATCAGGGTTGTTTTCCCAGCGCCCATAGGACCATAAAAGCAAAGCGTCTGTGTCCGACACTTTGTAAGAAGCTGTTGGGAAACTTCAGTGATTTCATTTATTGTATAGAAAATTTTCTCCATTTAGATTAATTATGTATATTTAGTAGGCAACATGATTAATTTATTTGAAAGAATCAAACTATTCATCCAAATTAAATAATTTACTTTAGGCAATGATATCAGGTAATCACAAGTCATGGAAAAACATATATCGGTTTGATGTTTTAATTGCTCTTTTGGTTTTTGCTTTACCATTTTTGGCCTATATCCATTTGCTCTTTAGTGATAATAATTCGGGATTTGCATTCTTTAATAGGGAATATATGCATGTTTTTGCTAGTAATAGAACATTTATCTGGTATTTTTTTAGGAATCTAATTCCTTTGATTCTCTTGTCAGTTTGGTTTTTAAGCACTTCTAAATTATATAAGTTTTTACTTCTACCGATGATAATTATGTATATCAAAAGTCTATTTAATTATTTCTATGAAGGGCCTACAAATTTATCAGGATTCATTCCGAGTGAGGGACTAGGTATAATTATTTGGGAGATTATTGGTATATGTTCATGTGTTTTGATAATTCTTTTATGTGACTTTTATGTTTTTAAAAATTATAGAAATCAAGTTTTACAGATCTCCCTAAAATCAATTGTGAATAACAATATTCAAAAAACAACAGAAATCTATAAGCGGCAGGTAGAAAAAATAAGGGATAACAGAAACATATATTCCAACACAAGCTATTTGCATCG
>CAZWPZ010000335.1:0-5429 GCA_964636005.1 uncultured Eudoraea sp. | reverse complement strand
TGATACAATAGATTTTTACAACAACATCTAATCGAATTTAGATAAAAAACGACAACAATGTCTGTAAGAAAATTAAAGCCTATCACCCCAGGACAGCGTTTTAGAGTAGTAAATGGTTTTGACGCCATTACTACTGATAAGCCGGAGAAAAGCTTGCTTGCTCCGTTAAAAAAGTCTGGAGGTAGAAACAGTCAAGGTAAAATGACCATGCGCCACAGAGGTGGAGGTCATAAGAGAAGGTATCGTATTATCGACTTTAAGCGCGATAAGCACAATGTGGAGGCAGAAGTTTTGTCTATACAATACGATCCTAACAGAACCGCTTTTATTGCTCTTTTGCAATATAAAGATGGAGAAAAGAGATACATAATCGCTCAAAATGGTTTACAAGTAGGGCAGAAAGTTTCTTCTGGTGAAAAGGCGACTCCTGAGATTGGAAATGCGCTTCCGTTGAGCAAAATTCCATTGGGAACGATTATCTCCTGTATAGAATTGCGTCCAGGTCAAGGAGCAATAATGGCTAGAAGTGCTGGAACTTTTGCACAGTTAATGGCAAGAGAAGGAAAGTATGCCACTGTAAAACTACCTTCTGGTGAGACTAGGTTAGTACTAGTGAATTGCTTGGGTACTATCGGAGCAGTTTCCAATTCGGACCAACAATTATTGGTTTCTGGAAAAGCTGGTAGAAGCAGATGGTTAGGTAGAAGACCTAGAACAAGACCAGTAGCCATGAACCCGGTAGATCATCCAATGGGTGGTGGTGAAGGTAGAGCTTCTGGTGGTCATCCGAGATCTAAGAATGGTATCCCTGCTAAAGGTTTCCGAACTAGATCTAAGACCAAGGACACGAATAGATATATAATAGAACGTAGAAAGAAATAAAAAGTAGTAAGAAATGGCACGTTCACTAAAAAAAGGACCATACGTTCATTATAGCTTGGATAAGAAAGTTCAACAGAATGTATCTTCTGGTAAAAAATCAGTAATTAAGACCTGGTCTAGAGCATCGACTATTACTCCTGACTTCGTTGGGCAGACTATAGCCGTACATAATGGAAGACAGTTTGTTCCAGTTTATGTTACCGAGAATATGGTAGGACACAAATTGGGAGAATTTTCACCAACAAGATCTTTCCGAGGTCATGCGGGAGCAAAAAATAAAGGTAAAAAGTAACTAAGCTATGGGAGTTCGTAAAAAACAAATGGCCGAAAGACTAAAGGAAGAAAAGCAAAAAATTGCTTTTGCAAAGCTAAATAATTGCCCTACCTCACCTAGAAAAATGCGTTTAGTAGCAGATTTGGTACGTGGTGCAGAGGTGGAAAAAGCTTTGGCAATATTAAGATTTAGTCCAAAAGAAGCTTCTAGAAAGATGGAGAAATTACTTCTTTCTGCTATAGCAAATTGGCAAGCTAAGAATGAGGATGCCAATATCGAGGATGCTGCTCTTTTCGTAAAAGAGATAAAAGTAGACAGTGGTCGTATGCTTAAAAGGTTACGTCCGGCTCCTCAGGGGAGGGCACATAGAATCAGAAAACGTTCCAACCATGTGACTTTGGTCTTGGGATCTAACAATAACACAGAAAGCTAGAGTATTTAGTATGGGACAAAAAACAAATCCAATAGGAAATCGTCTAGGAATTATCAGAGGATGGGAGTCTAACTGGTACGGTGGAAACGATTATGGCGACAAGCTAGCTGAGGACGATAAGATTAGAAAATATGTGCATGCACGTTTAGCGAAAGCAAGTGTATCTCGAGTAATAATTGAAAGAACTCTTAAGCTTATCACAGTTACTATAACTACTGCAAGACCAGGTATCATTATCGGTAAAGGTGGTCAGGAAGTAGACAAGCTTAAGGAGGAGCTCAAAAAGATTACAGATAAAGAGGTTCAGATTAACATATTTGAGATTAAGAGACCAGAGGTCGATGCAAATTTGGTAGCTGCTAGTGTTGCTCGTCAAATTGAAAGCAGAATCTCTTATAGAAGAGCTATAAAAATGGCGATCGCTGCAGCCATGAGAATGAATGCAGAAGGAATTAAGATACAGATCTCCGGTAGATTGAATGGTGCTGAAATGGCACGGTCTGAATCGTACAAGGATGGAAGAATTCCTTTGTCAACTTTTAGAGCAGATATAGACTATGCTTTACATGAAGCACATACTACCTATGGTAGATTAGGTATCAAAGTATGGATCATGAAAGGAGAGGTATATGGGAAGAGAGAACTTTCTCCATTAGTAGGAATGTCTAAGGGACAGTCTAAAGGAGGGAAGCAGGACGCAGGTAAAAAGCGACGTAATAGAAAGTAATAATTTAAGAAGAACGCAGAGTTATGTTACAGCCGAAAAGAACAAAATTTCGCAAAGCGCAAAAAGGTCGTATGAAGGGTAATTCCGGAAGAGGACATCAGCTTTCTAATGGAATGTTTGGTATTAAATCTTTGGATTCTTGTTTTATTACATCACGTCAGATTGAAGCAGCTCGTATTGCTGCAACAAGATATATGAAGAGACAAGGGCAGTTATGGATTAAAATATTTCCAGACAAGCCTATTACCAAAAAGCCTCTAGAGGTAAGGATGGGTAAAGGAAAGGGAGCTCCTGAATATTTCGTTGCAGTGGTTAAGCCTGGAAGAGTAATGTTTGAAGTAGCAGGTGTTCCTGTAGAGGTCGCTAAGGAGGCTTTAAGGCTCGCTGCACAAAAATTACCAGTAAAAACTAAGTTTATTGTAGCCAGAGATTACGAAGCGGCTTAATTTTTATAATTGTGATTATGAAACAATCAGAGATAAAAGAATTCACAGTAGAAGAATTGAAAGATAAAATTGCTGAGTTTAAAAAGCAACATGCCGACCTAAAAGTGGCTCATTCGGTTACTCCACTGGAAAACCCACTCCAAATACGGAAGGCAAGAAGAACTGTGGCTCAATTAGCTACTGAATTAACTAAAAGGGATAACCAATAATTGGTTCTGCTTTATGGAAAAAAGAAATTTAAGAAAGGAAAGAGTAGGCGTAGTTACTAGTAATAAAATGGAAAAATCCATTGTTGTTTCTGAAGTAAAACGCGTAAAACATCCTATGTATGGTAAGTTCGTATTACGAACAAAAAAGTATGTTGCACACGATGAAACCAATGATTGCAATATTGGGGATACTGTAAAAATAATGGAGACACGTCCATTGAGTAAAACCAAATGTTGGAGACTGGTTGAAGTCCTAGAAAGAGCCAAATAATTATGTTACAGCAGGAATCTAGATTAAAAGTAGCGGACAATACGGGAGCCAAAGAGGTGCTAACCATCCGTGTTTTAGGAGGAACGAAAAGACGTTATGCATCTGTTGGTGACAAAATTGTAGTGACTGTAAAGGAAGCTACGCCTAACGGTGGTATTAAAAAAGGAGCGGTTTCAACAGCAGTGGTTGTGAGAACCAAGAAGGAAGTAAGAAGACCTGATGGTTCTTATATTCGCTTTGATGACAATGCTTGTGTTTTATTGAATCCTACAGGTGAAATGAGAGGTACAAGGGTTTTTGGACCAGTAGCCAGGGAATTGCGTGATAAGCAATTTATGAAGATAGTTTCTTTAGCACCTGAAGTACTTTAAAAAATAGAAAAATGAAATTAAGAATCAAAACAGGAGATACGGTAAGAATAGTAGCCGGAGACCACAAAGGTACTGAAGGTAAGGTTGTTATGGTAGATCGTGAAAAGAATAAGGCTATAGTGGAAGGCGCAAATATGGTGTCTAAACACGAAAAGCCAAGTGCTCAGAATCCTCAGGGTGGTATTGTTAAAAAAGAAGCTCCGATTCATTTGTCTAATCTGTCTCTGATCGATCCTAAGTCGGGCGATGCAACCAG
Source organism: uncultured Eudoraea sp. (assembly GCA_964636005.1). Classification (GTDB taxonomy): domain Bacteria; phylum Bacteroidota; class Bacteroidia; order Flavobacteriales; family Flavobacteriaceae; genus Eudoraea. Next base: position 1,560 of record CAZWPZ010000335.1, on the reverse strand, counting down.
AGTAGGTTATGAAGTGAGAGAAGGTAAAAAAGTGCGTTTTTCTAAGAAATCTAATGAAGTAATTTAGTTATGTCTTACGTACCAAGATTAAAAAAAGAATATAAGGAGCGTATTATTGCTGCTTTAAAGGAAGAGTTTGGGTATAGCAATGTTATGCAAGTGCCTAAATTGGAGAAAATTGTTCTAAGTAGAGGAGTTGGAGCTGCGGTTGCAGATAAGAAATTGGTAGATCACGCCTTGGAGGAGTTAACGCTTATAACAGGTCAGAAAGCTATTTCTACCATGTCTAAAAAAGACGTTGCCGCATTCAAACTTAGAAAAGGCATGCCCATTGGCGCAAAGGTTACTCTTAGAGGAGAACGTATGTACGAGTTTTTAGACAGGTTGGTGACTACAGCCTTGCCTAGGGTTAGAGACTTTCAAGGAATAAAAGCTACTGGTTTTGATGGTAGAGGGAACTATAATTTAGGTGTTACTGAGCAAATTATCTTTCCTGAAATAAATATTGACAAAATCAATAGGATAAACGGAATGGATATCACATTTGTGACATCCGCTCCGACAGATAAAGAAGCAAAATCATTGTTAACGGAATTGGGACTACCTTTTAAAAAGAACTAGTATGGCTAAAGAATCAATGAAAGCCCGTGAAGTAAAAAGGGCAAAAGCTGTAGAAAAATATGCTGAAAAACGCAAAGCTTTAAAAGAAGCTGGTGATTATGAGGCATTGCAGAAGTTACCTAAAAATGCTTCTCCAATACGTATGCACAATAGATGTAAACTGACTGGAAGACCAAAAGGTTATATGAGAACTTTCGGAATTTCTAGAGTTATGTTTAGAGAAATGGCTAATAAAGGGCTTATCCCCGGAGTTAAAAAGGCAAGTTGGTAATCCATTAAAAGGAATAAAATGTTTACAGATCCAATAGCAGATTATTTAACAAGAATTAGAAACGCCAGTAGAGCTGGACATCGTGTGGTTGAAATACCTGCTTCTAATTTGAAAAAAGAAGTTACTAAAATATTATTCGATCAAGGGTATATTTTAAGTTACAAGTTTGAAGAAAGTAAAGTTCAGGGAACTATCAAAATAGCGTTGAAATACGATAGGTTAACGAAAGAGCCTGTTATTAAAAAAATTCAGCGAATTAGTACGCCCGGACTTAGAAAGTACGCTAGTTCCGATGATATGCCTAGAGTTCTTAATGGTTTGGGAATTGCCATAGTGTCTACCTCTCACGGGGTAATGACAAGCAAACAAGCCAGAAGAGACAACGTAGGTGGTGAAGTATTGTGCTACGTTTATTAAGATATAAAGAGAAAGGAAAATGTCTAGAATAGGTAATAATCCGATTGAAATTCCAGAAGGCACTTCTGTAGAGGTAACGGAAAATGTAATTACAGTAAAAGGTAAATTAGGAGAACTTACTCAGGAATATTCTGCAGTAAATGTAACTTCTGAAGACGGCCAGGTAGTAATTACAAGACCTTCAGATTCTAAAGAACACAAAGCGAAGCACGGTCTTTACAGATCATTGGTTTCAAATATGATTCTTGGTG
>CAZWPZ010000334.1:0-3199 GCA_964636005.1 uncultured Eudoraea sp. | reverse complement strand
GAATGTAGCCGAGGGAGATATAGTTTATATCCGAGCCAGAGACTTTACTGGCGGGGAATATTTTGTAACACAACCTCAGGCCTATGCACCGACCTTTAGTTCGGTAGATGATTTAGAAGGTTCTACCTTTAATGCCTACCGAGTAGATACAGGACAACCCGGACTAGGCTTTCCGAATGGTGATGGTCTTGTTAGCCCGAATAATGTTGGTCAGTATGTCCTGACCACAGCAGGAGGGTGTATCGCTGTGCTGGATCTGCAAATAAACTGTACCAGTGATGATATTATTCCAGAGTATCGTTTAGACGGTGTCTGGTCTAGTGGAGAAAATGAATTAACGGTAGTAGAGGGTACGGAGGTAATGTTTAGTATGCTACCAAACGATATCGAAGTTACCGTGACTTTCCCTGATGGGACACAGGTTGGGGATGATTTTGACATTGGTCCCGTGACTGCCGCCAACGCTGGAATTTACACCATAACATCTATTCAGGGTTGTTCCACTACCGTAGACCTCACCGTAACCTCTTTTGATTGTGATGCCTTCGGTCTGGAAACGGAATACAGTATCAATGGTGGCACTGCAGTTACCGGCGCTACAGAAGTAACAGTAGAAGACGGTGCAGACCTCTTCTTAAGTATTATCCCTGATGGAGTCGCTTATAGTATTACAGGCCCTAATGACAATTCTAAACCGCTGGATACATCAGATCTAACCATTACAGGTATAAGTCAGGAAGATAGTGGTGTCTATACTTTTATTACAACAGATGGATGTATAACCACATTAGATGTTACCATATCCTGTTCTCCTGAAAGTATTATTACAGAGTACAATTTAGATGGACAATGGTATAGCGGTGAAAGTGCGATTAATGTCTTAGAGGGAACAGATATTATTTTGAGTATGCTTCCTAATGAAATCGACCTTGTTATTACCTTACCCGATGGAACAGAAGTAGGAGATGATTACGAAATAAATAATGTTACCGCAGCGAATAGTGGTACCTATACCTTCCGCTCTGAAGAGGGTTGTTTAACGACTCTGGATATAACCGTAGGAACCTTTGATTGTGGAAGCCTAAATTTACAGTCGAGTTACAGTCTCAATGGAGGAGCCACAGTAAATGGAGCTAGTTCTGTGCGTGTAAACGAAGGAGATGATTTAGAAATCAGTCTTTTACCAGGAGGAACGATATATAGTATATCTGGACCAAATGACATGATCAAAGAAGCCAATACGGACTCCTATACTTTTACAAATATTGGCCCGGAAGAAGGTGGTCTTTATTCTTTTAGAACACCGGAAGGATGTACTTTAGACTTTGAGATATTTGTTGACTGTACTCCTGGAAGTATTATTGCCGAGTACAATTTAGACGGGGTATGGTTTGATGGGGAAGATTCTATTACGATAGAAGAAGGTACCGTCGTTATTTTAAGTATGTTACCCAACTTTATTGATGTAGATATCACCCTGCCAGACGGGACTGTTGTAGGAGATAATTACGAACTTGGCAGTGTTACAGCGGCAGATAGCGGTATTTATACCTTTGTTTCCGAAGAAGGGTGTCAGACCACTTTAGAAATTACGGTTTCTACGGATGTTGATTGCGATAGTTTGGGTGTAGAATCGGCCTATTCTATTAACGGTGGCGCCGTTGTTTCAGGGGAGAATTCCGTTGAAGTAACCGAAGGGGATGACCTGACGCTCAGTATATTACCTGAAGCTATAGCCTATAGTATTTCAGGCCCTAATGGCAATGATAAATCGTTAAATACCTTGCCGTTAGAATTAGAAAATATTGCGTTAGACGATGCTGGAACCTATACGTTTATGACTGCAGAAGGATGTATGGCTTCTATAACTGTAACCGTTCTTGAGCGTGAGCCTACATGTGAGGAATTGAATTTGGAAACAGAATATACGGTCAATGATGGTTCTCCTGTAACCGGATCTAGTAGTGTTACTATATCAGAAGGAGACGCTTTAACCTTAAGTATTATTCCGAACGATATTGCCTTTAGTATTGCGGGTCCGAATACTAAACCCCTTAATTTAGAGGATTTAGTAATCGCGTCTGCACAACTTACGGATGCTGGAACATATACTTTTTCTACTGAGGAAGGTTGCGAGTTAACGCTACAAGTTTCTGTAACTCCAATAGTCCCTCCAGGACCAGATTGTTCTTCACTGGGACTTGCCATGGAGTATCAGATAAACGATGGAGAATTGGTTTCTGGTGCAACTAGGGTTAGTTTGGTAGTAGGAGACAATTTACTGTTGAGTCTTTCTCCAGATGACAAAGCGTATAGTATAAGTGGTGCCAATGGCAATGACAAGGCGTTAAACACAAGCGATCTAGTCTTAGAAGGGGTTAGTCTCGAAGATGCAGGTTTGTACACTTTTGTTACAGAAGAAGGTTGTGAACTTGTTCTGGAAGTGACTGTGAACAATCCGGATCAGCCTGCTTCTGGAAACTTAGAGGATATTGAGGTATTCCCAGTGCCATTAACTTCCAAGGATCCCGGAACACGTGGTGTACTAAATGTTGTTCTTAGTGATTTTATGAATGAACCAATTCAGTTTTACATTTTCGATATTTACGGAAAACAGGTTCTTGCTCAGTCTGAGGCTGCAGATCATCCGGAGACAGTGCAAATTGATATGGGGGCTTTAAGCTCTGGATTTTATCTATTGGATATTCAAAGAGTCAACGCTGACCAACAGACTTATAAGAAGATTATCAAAGTAAACTAATAGAATAGTTGTCTTTAATAAATCCGCAAAGTGTTTTTAAATATGCTTTGCGGATTTTTGGTTTAATACCTATGTGCTACAGGCTATAGAATTAGTTCCTTATGGTACTCTCTCGCTCAGAATTATTTTGGATTTTTTAGCTGTGCCGCTAATCGATATTTTTGGGTGTTTAAACGAAATTTCTTTTTAACAGAAATTAACGTTCTCTTTTTAGTGTAATTTAGTATTGCCCCCAAAAAATCGTAATAATTGTATGCATGTGAAACATTACATTTGGGGTATATTCCTCTTATTTTCTTTTTATAATTCTTATTCCCAAGACCCATCTACTGAGGGTAGTTGGAGCGATCCTATAGGATTTGGCATTGTTCCTGTGGCTGTAGCAAATTTACCAGATGGTCGTTTAATTACCTGGTCTTCGCAGTTTCGTGACACCTA
>CAZWPZ010000333.1:0-15098 GCA_964636005.1 uncultured Eudoraea sp. | reverse complement strand
GGTCCCACACGGTGTCTGGGCTGTTACCGTGTATCCGAATACTAATAAGAGTACAACTAGAGTAATTTTTTTCATAATGATCTGCGTTTTACGGGGATAGCAATTAATTTTTGTGGGTATAAAATGTTATGGTCCAGCTGTTTGAACAGTGAACTAAAGTGTGTTTCTTGTTTATAAAAATGAAAGAGAGGCGCTATTTGCGATCGCAAATGCACCATATAAAATAGAGTGTAAAAACTCTTCAATAAAGCGATACAGGCCAATGAGCCAAATATCAGGATCAAGTGGGGTTGGTCCTTCATGTATAGCTGGTCTAATAAATTGAATTCAAATAATCAACACCAAAAAAAAATAGGTAAGTTCTGTTGAAATGTGGGGCATTTTAACAATTGAAATATAAGTCAAGCATTTTTAAGAAACCATTAACACCCCTTGGAATTGGTTGTAAATATTGATTTAATCGATGAAATGCACATTCTCTCTTCGACGAACTACACCACTTTCGGATATGCGTAATAGCAATTTTAACTTTATACAATCATTTGGTTTCCAATCTACCTTGCTGTTGTAGGAATTAGGTTTAAACCAAAACCAATTCCTTAAAGCTGCCTATTTCATTAGGTGAAATGAGGATAAGTGTATTGCTAAACGGAGAACTACGGAGAAACCAATCTTCAACACAGTCTTTATCTAAATCTTAGATTTTTAGACGGTCAAAAACACCTCTTTTCAACATATTTGGGTTTAATAAAGGAAATACTAAAACCTAAAATACTGGCACATCTTTTAATATAAACCATATTTTTTCTACCTTTCTTTTTCTGCAGTTTTCGTTTTTAAGAACGTAGCGGACACCTCTTATTAACCAATACAGAATACCATGTTTTTTAAAATAAAAGTAAAAAGTAGCCAATTTGTTTATCTACTTCTTCTAATAGGCATCGGAAGTTTACAAAGTCAGGAAGTAATTACAGGAGAAAATATTGCCGTAACCAATACGTCCTCCGGAAAAGTCAGGGGATATATTCACAATGGTATTTATACCTATAAAGGAATTCCCTATGCACAAGCGGAACGTTTTATGGCCCCAACAAAGGCAGACCCTTGGGAAGGGGTTCGCAGTTCTACTACCTATGGCCCAGTAGCCCCACTGATCACCCCTACCACGAGTGTACAGGATGAGTCTGAGTTTGTTTTTGATCACGACTGGGGTTATACCAATGAAGATTGCCTGCGTATAAATATTTGGACTCCTGCTATAAAGGACAATAAAAAAAGACCGGTTCTATTTTGGATTCATGGAGGAGGATTTACCGCAGGCTCTAGCCAGGAATTACCATCTACCGATGGTGAAAACCTAAGTAAGAAAGGAGATGTTGTGGTCGTTTCCATTAATCATAGATTAAATGTCTTAGGCTTTTTAGATCTTTCTGCCTATGATGATAAATACAAACATTCTGCCAATAACAGTATGCTTGATATTATAGCAGCATTAGAATGGACCAAAGACAATATTGTCAATTTTGGTGGCGACCCTAACAATGTTACCATTTTCGGACAATCCGGTGGTGGCGCCAAGGTCAATACCTTAATGGCCATGCCAAAGGCAAAAGGACTGTTCCACAAAGCAATAAATCAAAGCGGTTCGTTTAGAATGGCTGTTTTAGAAAAAGAAGATACACAGGAAATAGCTTCTGAAGTTCTAAACCAACTGGATCTCCAGGAGAATCAGGTAGATAGTTTGCAACACATTCCTTTTGAAACCCTTGCTAAAGCAAGCACTGATGCACTTAAAATAGTGGAGAAAAAAAGAATTGCGGAAGGTAAACCCACTATTGGTTTTGGACTTAATTGGGGACCGAGTAGAGACGGTATAGATATTCCATACCAGGTTGCTAGTAGCGAGGCCTATGAAATGTCTAAGCATGTACCCCTTCTCATAGGGACGGTAAAGAACGAGTTTGCACCCTTTGCCAACATGCGTTTTCACAAGGCCACGGAGTCAGAGATTATGGAGCATATTAAAACCACCTATAAAGATAAATCTGACGCGTATATTGCTGCGGTAAAAAAAGCCTACCCAAAAGACAGTTCTCCAAAAGATCTTATTGATGTGGATTTACTCTTCAGACCAGGCGCCATTGCACAGGCCAATGACAAGTCTGCTCTTAAGGGAGGGGCTGAAGTATATATGTATTTATTCACCTGGCAATCTCCGGTTTTTGATGGTAAATACAAAAGCCTGCATTGTATGGAACTTCCCTTTGTATTCGACAATATCGAAAGAGGTAAGAACATGACTGGCGGGGGTGTCGAAGCCCATCAATTGGCAGATAAGGTGAGCAGAGCCTGGTTAAACTTCGCCATTAACGGAAATCCTAATCATGATGGACTCCCAAATTGGCCCGCCTATACCTCGAAAAACACGGCAACTATGAATTTTGATAATGTATGCGAGTTAAAGCCGCAGATGGACAAAGAATTAATGGAACTCGTTGCAAAAAAATAAGCAGTATCTGAATAATAAGCGGGAAGAAACTATGGAGATTCGGGCGTTAGATATATGCCTTTTCTTTAAATGATATAAAAGTGAAAACACCCCCTATAAAACCTAATCCTCATAGAAAATTAGATCTTGTTCTTCCATAGCCAAGCTGACAATTTTCACGTAATCATTAATAGCACTTTTTATTTTTTTGGGTTCCGATATTTCTATTATACCCCTCCAAATAAGCTGTCTTTCTTTACCGACACAAATACAATACAAAGAGGATTCAGCAACATATACGGTTTCCTCACCATAAGCTTCTGGCTCATAATATAGGTCTTGATGGGTAAGATAGTCTTCCTTAAAATCCCCGTAATAATTTTCTAGATTGGCCATACTCCGTCTAAAGGTAACCCTGCTTTCGGAACCTAATATTTTCGTAAACAGCACGGCATCGAAATCTCGGTCTAATAATAACTCTTCCACCTCATCCAATTCTTCCTCAGATCTTGATGAATCGGTAAAACCAATATCAAAAAGATCCAGACTTCGCATGGACTCTATTCCTCTTTTAGAAAACTCCTTCTGCATCTTAGTCTCAAAATCTTCCTGTACTTCCTGATTTGAAGTCATCCCGACCAGGAGTACTTTTTGCGCGTCAAATATTACTATTTCCGGATTTTTCCAACTACTCACTAAGTCAGAAGAGGAACATCCGTATAAAATAAATAAAATAAGTATTACCAATTTTTTCATGCCAAAAATTTTAAATGGTATTCTTTTATTTAAAGGTAAAGATAGTTGGTCTTGTTATGGCAACATAATAAAACACAATACTATCAACCGATTCCTATTTTTCGAATCGATGCCTTTAAAGGACCTTCTCCCTTAGTCCCAGTTGGTATTCCAATTAAAGAGGATTACAAGGACCTTCATGAGCTTAGGGTAATACTAAGAAGGGAACTTCAATATGAAACCCAATCTTCTTAATTACCGGTTCAATGAACAAACGTTCTAAAAACGTATGCTTATTTTGAATCATCGCAAGAATGTTCGAATTGTTTTTCGTTAGAAAGGTATGAATACCGGTAACGATTTCTTGATTGGGTAATTCATGATATTCTACGGAATGTCCTTTTAAAACCCCTTCTAATAGCTTCTTATTTTCTTGCTGCTCTTCCGTCAAGGGATAACCACTTCTTATATGGATTACGTCTATATGTGCCTCGTATATTTCTCCTATAAACAAGAGGGTTTTTAATTGTTCTTTTGAATAACGAACCTCATAATCGGTTGGAAAAACAACCTTCTCAATAGAGGAATAAGCATAGTCTGCAGGTATAGCCAAAACTGGACAGTTTGCCTTTTTAATAACATGTACAGTATGGGTGCCCAAGAATATTTCTTTTGCCCCTGTAGCTCCCTGAGTACCCATAATAACCATGTCTGCTTCTTCATTTTCTACCATATCCTGTATTTCATCTACCAAAATATTGAAAGCAGAATGCACTATAAAGGTATGCGGACTATCTTTAAATTTTAATTCTAATTTTTTACGTAATTCCTCTAAATTATTTTGCGATTCGGATTGGTAGATATCTCCGAGACCTATCTGGCCGGGACTTTGCAATAGATACTCTGTCTGATAAATTGCGGGTGTATAGGTGTTTACCAGATAAAATGTACAAGGTTTCTCCTTTAACAGCTCTATGGCGTAACAAATTGCATTAAAAGCGTTGTTTGAAAAATCGGTGGGAAGAATAATTTTTTTCATGATCTGTACTTTTTATTATCTCGATAAATTCTGAAATACCAATAAGGGTATTTTTAAATGTAATCCAATCTGATCTAAAGTAGATTGGTATAAAAGCTCTTCGAAATGAGAATGCCGGCTATTAACCATTACCATCATGTCTATTTTATTTTGTTTTATGTACTCCGTTATTGCTTCCGTCTTATTCTCGTCGGAAGCGGTTTCGTAGTGCAGAGTAGCTTTATACAGACATTCTCGCAGGTGCTCTTGATGGTCTTCTTGTCTAATGGATAGTTTCTCAATAGGATTTATATAGAGCATATGTATGGCAGACCTATAGGAGCCTGCCAATTCCCCTAGTAACTTTAGTTCTCTATTCTTGTAAGGCACCAAGTAATCGGAAGGGAATACTATTTCTCTGGGCTCCTTATACTCATAATCTGCAGGAACTGCCAAAACAGGGCATTGTACATACTTCATTACCTGAAGGGTATTCGTTCCAAAAGGAATTTTCCGATCGTTGGTCATTCCCTTGGTACCCATTACAACGATATCCGCGTTCTCTAAATTGACCAGGTCATTTACCTGATCGGTTATAGACCCAAAGGCCGATATCATATTAAAATGGTGTCTGGGATTAATTAATTTTTCCTTTATTTCCTGCTCTAGTTTTAATAGTTGCTTGTTTGACTCTTTTCCTATTTGAACTTTTCTTTGCTCGATCGCTTCCCGGCTTAAATCGGTCTCGGCATTGTATACCGCTTCAGCATAGGTATGGATTACATAAAAATCACAACGGGTATACTTAAAGAGTTTTGACGCAAAATATAAAGCGTTGAAGGCATTTTTTGAAAAATCTGTTGGAACTACAATTTTTCGCATCGTGTTCAATTTATTGATATACTCCTTAAATTTAATAACAAAATGAACAAGATACTATGATAAAGATCAGTTACTAAATCTATCTAAAAACCTATCTTTAAATATAATTTATTGCCTAATGAAAAAAGATTTCTCCTCTATAACTGCAGGAAACATTCCCGTATTGGTAGACTTCTATGCGGATTGGTGTGGGCCCTGTAAAATGTTAGCTCCTATTTTGAAAGAAGTAAAAAACGAATTAGGAGATTCTATAAAAATTATTAAGATTGATGTCGATAAAAACCAGTCCTTAGCCGCCAAATTTCAGGTTCGAGGAGTTCCTACCATGATGCTGTTTAAAAACAAAAAACAACTGTGGAGACAATCTGGTTTACTTCAAAAAAATGAACTCATAGCCATCATTAAGTCACACCAATAAGTACCTCCTGTTAAACACTTGATTTGCCATTAGCCACCTCAGGTTTTTAAAGCCAATAACTCTGTTGTATTACTTTGGTAATAACAATTATCAATAATTTATGGCCATTAATTGGAGGTTTCTTCAAATGGAGGAGGAACATAGGACTCGAGATTTTCTGCCTTTGGCAAGTAAAAGCGTAGATAAATGGTATACTCTTCTTCTGGTGTTTTTATCCAAGTCCCGGATGATTTCTGTGGTGAAAAATTTAGGTCAAGTATCTTTCTCCCTTGCAGTTCTTTCTGATTTAGATACACAGCGTAAAATAAGCCGCCATTAGAATCCCGAATGGAAACTTCCATACCTCCTTTTTCGGTTAATGGTGGAAGTTCTTCTTCCTTAAAGCGTATCTTACCCTTCACATTAGCCTCAGTAGCATACCATACTGATTCTATGGAAGAATCACTCCATAACTGAGCATAAGCTCCCACTGCTCTTTTGAGATACGCTCCTTTAAAATCGCGCCGATTACCAAAATATCCCAATGAACTGCGGTATCCATTCCCAATTTCCATGTCCTCCGCGGAAGTTTTTATTGTAACCATAGCAGAATCAATCCCCTGCTGTATTGCCAACCGTTGCTCACTACCCAATTGGACCGAATCTTTTACACCAAGAATCCTAAACTTGTCGAACATAGACTGTTCGGATCTTGGTATACTGTCGATCAATTCATTTAGATAGGTTACGAAGTCGGCCGAAGTAGTCCGTTTTTTGTCATATACCGGATAGGCAGAAATTTCATTGGGCTTATAGATTATTTTTGTGTCTTCTACTATTTCTTTCAAGCTTTCCATGGCACCTTTCTTATCTTCTAGATAACCCATCAGCATAATTGCATAATTACCTTCCAGCAAAATTGCTTGAATGGATTGATCGTTTGGCAGCGCCTGTCCTTTCGTGTAAAATACAAATCTACCTCCAAACCCAAAGTTCGCTCTGGTTCCCAAATAAAAAATATTGTGGGTAAACATATCAACACACTGAATCACAGAATAGCGATCTCGAATTTTGGGTATATCGATAATCACAGGACCATTGGTCACATCTATTAAAGCTCCTGCCGTATTTGGCAGTAAGCCAGTTAAAATCTCATTAGTGGACTTGCTTTCAGAACCGAAACCTTTTAAGATAGAAATCCTATTCTGCTCCAACAATTCTTCCGATAGCAAGGAATTAACTAAACGAACTTGTTCTAAAATTGGGTAGGTATAAACAAAGGCCTCATAGGAAATATCCTTATACTCCTTTAAACTCGGCTCCGGAGTAGCATCCGTTTTACAAGAAATCAGAATAAGGCAGCTTAAAAGACTGGCAAATAATAGTTTTAAATTCATCTGTAAATCCAATTTAATCAGTTTTGGATATAAATTTGGCATTAGAAAAACATTTGGCCCCGAAAATAAAATGAATTATAATACAAGAAAATATATTTGGCTGTTTTTTAGAAAAAAGCAATCCTTTCTCTTTACACCTCTCAAGTAGCTAAATAACTTAAATTCTACATAGGGGATTTAAATTCCCATTTAGACATCCACGTAATTCCTCCTTAAAAAGCGATTTTATAAAGATCTTCTCTACCAGCCAAGAGTTTACCCAAATGATTAGCCTTTGAAAAACACAATCTGTGCATCGGATAGAAATCTCCGGAGTGGAATAAATATGTCATCCTTTAACGGCGATGACACTGGAATTAAATGGATAAAAACGCGATTGCTACAAGAACCAATGGAATCCATCCTGCATTAGGTCTTAATGCTTTTTAAGTATGTCTTTCCGCTTTGCTAACTGATTCTCGAGTTCTTTTACCACCGTAGCGGCAGCCTTCTCGAAATTATCCTGATTAGATTTGGCAAAGAGCCTGGGACCTGGTGCACTCAATTGTATTTCACAAATTTTTCCCATTCCAGTAGGATCATTTTCTAATTTAAAAAACACATCGGCCTTAATAATCCAATCGTATTTTTTTTCTAGTTTTTCCAATTTAGTATTGACAATGTTACTCATGGATTCACTTGTCGGCATTTGAACGTACTGTATGTTTATTGTCATAATAATGTGTAATTAAGTTTATTCTAAATAAGGTGAAATTTTAAAAAAGAACCAACACTACGCACCATAATTAAAATTAAATTTTAGAATTAAGAACGTAAAATGTTTATATTTTTCTGCGTTGATTTTCCCTAAGAAGGACTACCAATATTCCAAGAATTATCAGATTCTTTACGATATACTGACCAAGCAAGGTCAGTGCAAATGGAGCATCGGTAAATAATAGTTCCGGGAAGAAAATAAAAGGTGAGAATGTAAAAACAATATGCACAAGGGCCATTCTCAATGCCAACTTTTTATAGAAACCTCCTATTAGCAGGAGGCCGATTATAGTTTCCCATATTGCTAATAAAATAATGGAATAATCTGAGGGTATTATACCAAAGGTGAGTTGGTCAATCGTATTCTTTGCTAATTCTTCTGCCGGACTTAAGCCACTAAAAAACTTTAAAACTCCGAACCAAACATAAACCACGCCTATACATATAGGCACCAGGTTGACTTTTCTCCTGTTGCTCCAATAACTAATAACCAATTCTCTCATATTTTAAGTGCCAATGTAACCACGATATCTCTATAATAAGATGATAAATATCATAAAATTTTTGAGAATTTTCTGAAGACCTACTATTGATTTTATTTAAAGAGAGTTTTTATTTCATGATTTATGTCATAAATCGTGGTTTACAATCTGCTTAATTTTGTATTGATGCCTCATTTTTTACACAACAGAAGTAGAACGATAAAGACAATTTTATGGATCCCCTCTTAAACATATTAATTGTAGAAAATACTGTAAAGGACTTAAGTGTTTTAAGTCAATGGGTTTTAAGCAAAAAGAACCTAAAACTTATAGCCGGAATGACCAAAGCACATGCACTAAACAGGTTTTTGGCTAAGGATGGCATTGATGTACTTTTTATAGACATTGACCACCCTTTACTTGACGAATTATTAGAATCAGAAGTATCATTAAAAGGTATATCCCTAGTACTAACTTCCGACAATCCGAATAAAGCCTTAAGAGCTTTTGATTGCGGAGCGACAGATTTTCTTCTCAAGCCCTTTAACGAGGAGCGATTTAATAAGTCGATTCGAAAAATAAAGGCAATGGGCGTAAAGGAACACAATTCATATGTTTCTACTGTTAAGATTTGTGTGAGAAGTAATATGAAAGATAGACTAGTTGCAGTAGACGATATATTGTGGATCGAAGCTATGGGCGACTATGTTAAAATCATCACCCCTAAGGAGAAAATAATTGTTTTAACCACAATGAAAACCATAGGGCGTCAGCTTCCCAACAATCAGTTTCTTCGTACACACCGGTCCTATATTGTGAATCTAAAAAAAGTAAACAACATTGGTATCTCTAACCTAGAAATTAACAATACAGAGCTACCTTTTAGTAGAAATCAAAAAAAGCTTGAGAACCTTCTAGCCATAGAAATTTAGATTATTTAAGTACATTTAACTGTCTAGTTTTAGCTATATACTTATGAAAAATTGGTCTTTTCTCTTAAGGTATTGCCTTCTTCTAGTTGCCATAATTTTTAATTATTCTTGTACGAATAAGGATGAAAAAATTCTTCCAAAAGAAGAAAAACTAATAGAATCTGTTTATTCGTCGGTTGTAATACAACCAGACAGCCTCTATCAGGTCTATGCTGCAGTAGGCGGGATTTTAGAAAAAAATTTGGTAGAAGAAGGCTCCATTGTTCACAAAGGCGCTCCAATAGCGCAAATCATCAATAATTCGCCCAAACTGAATTCAGAAAATGCGAAACTTAACCTGCACCTTGCAAAGGAAAATTATGACGGAAGAAATACGGTGCTACAGTCTTTGAGGGAAGAAATAAATGCTGCCTTTTTGCAGTATCGAAACGATTCGATAAACTTCAGCAGACAACGGAATTTATGGGACCAAAATATAGGATCCAAAATCGAATTAGACAACAGAGAACTATCTTTTAAACTATCTAAAAACAAATTAGAGCTTTTAAAAAGTAATTACGAGCGAACCGAGACAGAATTAGCCACACGCTTAAAACAGGCAGAAAACAATTACCGAAATTCATTAATTACCACAGAAGACTTTACCGTAGAAAGTGTTATTAACGGCAAGGTATATGCCTTACTAAAAAATCCAGGAGAGATTGTAAATACAGCTGCTCCTATTGCCATTGTTGGGAGTGAAGAAGATTTTATTATTGAAATGCAGGTCGATGAAGTTGATATTGTGAAGCTTGAACCGGGACAAAAGGTCATAATTAGTTTGGATTCTTATGGTGCAAAAACTTTTAAAGCTACCTTAAGCAAAATTTACCCAAGAAAGGATGAACGGTCTCAAACCTTTAAAGTAGAGGCCCTATTCAGCGATGCTCCCGCCATATTATACCCAGGATTGGCAGGGGAAGGGAATATCATTGTATCGGTAAGGGAGAAGGCCTTAACTATTCCTAAGTCTTACCTTATTGGCAATACAAAAGTGCAGACGGAAAAGGGAATAATTTCAATTGAAACGGGATCAGAAAATTTAGATCGGGTCGAAGTATTAAGTGGGTTAGATGCAAATACCTATATAATTAAACCTTCAGAATGACGAATTGGAAGGTCATATTAGGAATTGCCAAAACACATTTGTTGACCAAAATGAAATCTACCATTACTGCGTCTTTGGGTGTAACTTTTGGTATTGGAGCCTATATTACTCTTGTAAGTTTTATGACAGGCCTAAATGAAATGCTAGATAATTTGGTCTTAAATCAGACCCCTCATATCCATATGTATAATGAGATAGAACCGTCTGCTTTACAACCTATCCACCTTATGAACGAACTAGAATCCTCTTTTAAAGTGGTACACTCTGTTAAACCAAAAATAAGTCAGACTAAAATTCACAATGCTTTGCCCATTTTAAATTATTTAAAGGAGAATGAAAATGTAAAAGGAGCCACGCCACAACTTAGACTTCAAATTTTCTATATTTCTGGCGCAATAGAATTAGGGGGAAATTTAGTAGGAATAGATGTTATGGAGGAGGTACGCCTCTCTAATTTACGAGATAATATTATTGAAGGAAGTCCTGAAGCATTAAGAAATAATGAGAATGGTATATTACTTGGTTCAGGACTTGCAAAAAAAATGTCCTTATCTGTCGGAAATCGAGTCCAGGTGAGTACAGTGGAAGGCACCATATTTCCGCTAAAAATAGTCGGAATCTATCAGAGTGGACTGGCAGAGGTAGATAACATCCAGAGCTATACCAACCTTGGTACACTTCAAAAAATTCAAGGGAAAGCGCAAAACTATATTACAGATATTAATATAAAATTGAACGATATCAGTAAAGCTACACCAATGGCTAATGAATTGGAACGACTCTTTAAAATTAAAGCCAGAGATATCAACGAGGCAAACGCCCAATTTGAGACGGGAAGTAGTATTAGAAATATCATTACCTACGCTGTATCTTTCACTTTACTTGTTGTAGCAGGTTTTGGTATATACAACATACTTAATATGCTCATTTACGAAAAAATGAAGGATATCGCTATTTTAAAAGCGACTGGTTTTTCGGGTAAAGACGTACAATATATATTTATGAGTCAGGCTTTGATAATTGGTACAGCTGGTGGAGTATGTGGTCTGATCATAGGCTTTATTTTCTCCAGAATCATTGATGGCATACCTTTTGAAACAGAGGCCTTACCGACGATTACGACCTTCCCTGTAAATTATCAGTTCAGTTATTATATTATCGGTATTTTATTTGCGCTAGCTTCAACCTTTATTGCTGGATATTTACCAGCAAACAAGGCAAAAAATATGGATCCGGTACGAATTATAAGAGGTAGTTAATCCAAATTATGGAAGCCGTATTACAGTCACGAAATATTAATAAACACTTTAGAAAACCTATAGATTTTCATGTACTAAAAAATATTTCATTTCAAATAAACAAAGGGGAATTTGCATCAATAATGGGCAAATCTGGTTCAGGCAAATCAACGCTTCTTTACATACTGTCTACCATGGACACGGACTATGAAGGCGAACTATATCTAAACAACCAACTTATATCAGGTAAAAGCCAAAAAGAACTTTCACGAATTAGAAACCGACATATTGGTTTTGTTTTTCAGTTTCATTATTTATTAGCAGAGTTTAGCGTTCTTGAAAATGTTATGCTTCCTGCAAAAAAGTTAGGTCTCTTATCCTCTGCTGAAATTGAGTATAATGCGATTTCCAAACTAAAAATGCTGCATATTGAACATCTTGCTAAAAAAAGGGCTTCTAGAATTTCGGGTGGTGAAAAACAACGTGTTGCAATTGCAAGAGCTCTTATTAACAAGCCCGATATACTCATGGGAGATGAACCAACAGGAAATCTAGACAGCTATAATGCAGAAAATGTATTTCAAATTTTTAAACAGCTAAAGGAAGAAGAAGGACTTTCCTTGTTAATTGTAACGCACGATTTAGATTTTGCCAAAAGAACAGACCGAATTATAGAATTAGAAGATGGATATCTTAAAAAATAGAATTTGTTTTTGGCCAGAATCTATAACTTTTAAGATTTTGATGGATCCTTTTTAGTTTCCTTGGCATTTGTTTGTGTCATGACTATTGTCATAAAATCTCTGACCTGCTTCCGCTATCTTTAAAAAGCAATCTAAAAAGTTAGAATCATGAGCAATACAGATAGAATAAAAGGCAGTGAAATACATTGGGAGGAATTGTATATCCTTTCAGATCATTGGAAATCTGATTTAGAATTTTACAAGGACGATCTTCGCTTTTTGCACCACTTAATTGATAAATATATTATCTGGATAACAAAAGATGAGAACCTGAAGCTAGTAGAGGACATTAAAAACCACCTACTGGAACTTAAGACAGAAGGCTCCAATTTATTGAAGAAGGTTTTGGAACACAGAAATGAAATTGGACATGTTATTGACCACAGTAGTGCCATTAAGGAATCGTATACAAAAAAAGAACATTTAGAACTCGAAAAGGCTATTTCACAATATGTAAAGGACTTCAGAGATAATAGAAAGAGTGTCTTTCAAATTACGGAATACATCATGGATAGTGAAGAATTACCCAATGTTTTAAAGTCCTAATAGCACTTCCTAACCACAAGCTATGGTATAAGCATACAGTTGGTATTTATTCGTGAGTAGAAATTGAAATACTTCCTTATATTTGCAGCTG
This sequence comes from uncultured Eudoraea sp., assembly GCA_964636005.1. Taxonomy (GTDB): domain Bacteria; phylum Bacteroidota; class Bacteroidia; order Flavobacteriales; family Flavobacteriaceae; genus Eudoraea. The sequence continues at coordinate 2,246 of CAZWPZ010000333.1, read as the reverse complement.
CCAAAATTAGATTTAGCCCACGTGGTGGAATTGGTAGACACGCTACCTTGAGGGGGTAGTGTTCGTAAGGACGTGCTGGTTCGACTCCAGTCGTGGGCACTTGACTGCTTCTTTTTCAGGAAGCAGTTTTTTTTTGCTATTTGGGTTATAACTCTTTAACCCTTATACCCCTAAACCATACACCTGCACCGTGGTCCTGCAGGGCAAAATGTCCCGAGTTTGTGTTGCCATAGTCGGGAAAGTCGTTCCATTTACCACTATTCCTCTTCTCTTTCCACGACTTTGAATTTTTGTCGAACTCCAATATTTTGGAGCCATTTAACCAATGTTCTACCAAGCCTTCATTAAAAACTATCTTACTCTTATTCCATTCTCCGACTGGTTTTAACTTCTTCTTCTCATTAGGCGAATTCATAGCATAATTCGCCCCTGTCTTCTGCCAGTCTTCTATTGTTCCCTGTACACCTTCATCATCTAAAAGTTGGTACTCCGGACCCGTTTCATATGGAAACGTATATTTTGTTGATTCTACAACATGGTAAAATACCCCGCTGTTTCCACCCTTACTTATTTTCCACTCCCATTCTAGCTCAAAATTGTCATAGGTTAAAACACTTATTATATCGCCTCCCTCTTCTCCCCCCGTTCCCTTGCAGCTAATAATTCCATCTTTTATACTCCATTTGCCTGGTAACCCTTCATGGTTATATCCTCTCCAGTCCTCCACCCGCATTAGGGAAATCCATTCATTTTCCTGAGTGTTTGTCAATTCCATCGCTAACCCATTTTTTTCATGAACCTTCTCCTTGCAGCAGCAGAGTAAAAAAAGTAGAAGTACCCCTGTGAATAATCGCATAACTATAAGTTTTGTAGCCTTAAGATACTTAATCGAAATAGGACAGCCAATAATACTTAGGAATAAATTTGGTGTCCAACGGGTATGGAACCAAGCTCTTTTATAGTAGGTTTTTTAAAGGATTGAAACACAATTACGGCTCTGGACTATGTAAATAGTACTTTTTTAGTGAAAATTATGCTAACCTTAATAGGGATAGACCAAAAATTACGTAACTTTGTTTAAACATTATCTACAAATGATGAACAACGTAAAAAAGTCTTTTAGTATTCGTGACTTGGAAAATCTTTCCGGCATTAAAGCGCACACCATAAGGATTTGGGAAAAAAGGTATGGCTTATTGAGCCCAGAGAGAACTTCAACGAACATAAGAACCTATAGCTTAGCAAGTCTTCAAAAGCTCTTAAATATTACTCTCTTATACAATTATGGATATAAGATTTCGAAAATTTCGAAAATTCCAGAAAGTGAAGTGCCCTTGGCTGTGCGGGAAATTGTGGCAAAAAACAGTACGCAGAATCACGCACTGAATGCATTAAAATTATCTATGATTAATTTTGATATCACCCTTTTCCAAAACACCTATAGCAGCCTGATGATAGACAAGTCGTTCCGGGAAGTGTTTTGGGAAATCTTTATACCCTTGCTAAATGAATTAGGGCTATTGTGGCAAACAGATACGATAAGTCCGGCGCATGAGCACTTCATTACAAATTTAATTAAACAAAAAATCTATACCAGTACCGAAAAATTACAAATGGTACAACCCACTAGGAAGGATAAAGTTTTTGTACTTTATTTACCTGAGAATGAAATCCATGAAATAGGTTTGTTATTCATCAACTACGAAATCATCTTAAGAGGATATAAGACCATTTACCTCGGGCAAACAATGCCGATTGAGAATCTATCTGACTTGAAAAATTACTACAACAACCTTCATTACATCTCCTATTTTACGGTAGTACCAACAAAAGACAAACTAACCAAATACATTTCAGAGTTCGAAAAGCAACTAAATGATAATGGTGAATCCTCTTTGTGGATATTAGGTAGGCAAATACAACATCTAAATAAAGAAAAACTTCCTACATTCGTTCGTACCTTTGAGTCAGTAGAAGAATTGTCTTCTGCATTATAAACTGAACTTTGGAAATTTGTAGATGAAAAACAAAAAGAAGGAAGTAGTAATAATTGGGTCTGGATTTTCCTCATTATCCGCTGCCTGTTATCTGGCTAAAGATGGTTTTAAGGTAAACCTGTATGAAAAAAATGATACCATAGGTGGTAGGGCACGACAACTTAAAAAAGATGGTTTTACCTTTGATATAGGGCCTAGTTGGTATTGGATGCCGGATATCTTTGACCGATTCTTCGCAGATTTCAATAA
>CAZWPZ010000332.1:0-2929 GCA_964636005.1 uncultured Eudoraea sp. | reverse complement strand
CCAGCCCCAGCCCCAGCCCCAACCAGGTCCCCAGTAGCCGCCACCCCAGCCCCAGCCCCAGTAGCCTCCCCAGCCCCAGTAGCCTCCCCAGCCCCAGCCCCAGCCCCAGCCAGGACCCCAATAACCACCCCAGCCCCATCCGGCGCCATTGTAATTATTGATGGTGATATTGGAAGGATTGTTACCCCAACCAGGATTACCAGCGTATTCATTATTGTAATCAAAATAATTCTCTTCCTGGACTGGCAATAAACTGTCGTTTACTACTTCATCACTGTAATAGTTATCTACATCAGTAAATACCTCACTGTCCATGTATTTATTAATATCCTCCGCTTTTTGATCAAAATAATTTCCGTAAATGCCATTATCTTCCACCTTTTTCTGTTTGGTGGAAGACCTTTGCGTTGAGCGCCTTCCTTCTTGGGAGCTTTCGGCATATATGCCGTCATTATCGTAATAGGAAGATTGCTGATAGGAACCACAAGAGGCCAAAAAACCAAGTATAGCAATGACCATTAAATAAGTAGTGGCTTTAGAAGAATGTAATGTTTGTATCATCGCTAAAAATTATATTGTTGAACATATATAAAATAGTTAGTTTTACCGAACTATTTCACTAACTAGGTCACAAGAGTTGTGCCAAAGTATTATTTATGGGGAAAAAATTAACGAAGAGGAGCGAGGATTATTCAAAATGGTATAACGAGCTCGTTGTTAAGGCAGATTTAGCGGAGAATTCCGGTGTTAGGGGCTGTATGGTAATAAAACCGTATGGATTCGCTATTTGGGAAAAGATGCAGAGGGGATTGGACAAAATGTTCAAGGAAACCGGCCATGAGAATGCGTATTTCCCTTTGTTTATTCCTAAATCCTATCTCAGCAAGGAAGCTAGCCATGTAGAGGGTTTTGCGAAAGAGTGTGCCGTGGTTACCCATTATCGACTAAAGAATTCTGAGGATGGAAAGGGTATCATAGTAGATGAAGAGGCAAAATTAGAAGAAGAACTTATCGTCAGGCCTACCTCAGAAACAATTATTTGGGATACCTATAGAAGATGGATCCAATCGTATAGAGATTTACCAATTCTGGTAAATCAGTGGGCCAATGTAGTGCGATGGGAAATGAGAACGCGTTTGTTTCTGAGAACAGCAGAGTTTTTGTGGCAAGAAGGACATACCGCACATGCTACAAGAGAAGAAGCTATAAATGAAGCGGAATTGATTTTGGATATCTATGCCGATTTTGCCGAGAACCACATGGGTGTTCCGGTAATTAAGGGATTAAAGACAGAAAGTGAGCGTTTTGCAGGTGCCTTAGATACCTATTGCATTGAAGCCTTGATGCAAGATGGGAAGGCATTACAGGCAGGAACTTCTCACTTTTTAGGCCAGAATTTTGCAAAGGCATTTGATGTTAAGTTTGCAACAAAGGAAGGGAAGCAAGAACATGTTTGGGCCACTTCCTGGGGGGTGTCCACCCGATTGATGGGTGCCTTAATAATGACCCACAGCGATGATAATGGTTTGGTATTACCACCAAACCTGGCACCAATACAAGTAGTAATAGTTCCCATTTACAAAGGCCTGGAGCAGCTTGATGCTATTTCGGAAAAAGTAGAACCACTCGTTAAAGAATTACGTCAACGAGATATTTCTGTTAAGTTCGATTCAAGGGACACCCATAAGCCAGGATTTAAATTTAACGAATACGAACTGAAAGGAGTCCCTATCCGTATAGCAATCGGACAAAGGGATCTTGAAAATGGCACCTTTGAAATAGCAAGACGGGATACTTTAGAAAAGAAAATTGTGGAGGAGGCCGATGTGGTATCAGAAATAGCCTTTCTTTTGGAGGATATTCAGAAGAATATTTACCAAAAAGCAAAACAATATCGCGATTCCCATATTACAGAAGTAGATACTTATTCCGAATTTAAAACGATTATCGAAGAAAAAGGTGGATTTGTGTCTGCTCATTGGGATGGTACCATAGAGACGGAAGATTTGATTAAGGAAGAAACAAAGGCCACGATACGATGCATTCCTATTGGGGTTGAGCAAGAAGAAGGCAAGTGTATGGTGACAGGAAAGCCATCTGCAAACAGAGTACTCTTCGCTAAAGCGTATTAGGTCTATAAAAAAATATATTTAGGTGTTGGTATAGTAAAAAATAATTGTATTTTTGCATCCGCAATTATGCGATCTATTGGCCCGTTCGTCTAGGGGTTAGGACGCCAGGTTTTCATCCTGGTAACAGGGGTTCGATTCCCCTACGGGCTACGAAAGTCCTGCTTTATGCAGGACTTTTTTTATTAGATGACCTTCCCTTTTTTTCTTTCATAATTACTCTATATCTTCCCGATAATGAATACCGAATTAGAACAGAAAATTAATGACCAGGGCATGCTCCCAGATAAGGTGAGAAGTGAATTGAAACAATTCAAGAATGGATTTCCATTTATCACACTAGATCGGCCAGCTACCATACAAGATGGTATTATAGATGTCAATGATAATGCCACCAATTATACTGAAATATATCAGAAGGCCGCTTCTCAATTGGAGATTGTGAAATTTGTGCCCGCAAGTGGTGCCGCCAGTAGAATGTTCAGTGCCTTGTTTACTTTTCTGGATCAAAAGCCTGAAGCAACTTTACCACCAGCTATTAAAGAATTTATAACTAATATCAAACACTTCGCTTTTGCTGATGCATTGGAAGAAAGTCTAAAAAGACAACAAACCTCAATTGATGCATTGCTAGAATCAAAAAATTACCAGAAATTGATTGAGACGGTATTAACGGATGCAGGGCTTAACTACAGCCAATTGCCGAAGGGACTGTTATTTTTCCATAAAAAAGGGACAGCATCGATTACTCCAGTTGAAGAACATTTTGCAGAGGGACTTGCTTATGCCAAGGGCAAAAA
>CAZWPZ010000331.1:0-10686 GCA_964636005.1 uncultured Eudoraea sp. | reverse complement strand
CGTCTATGGTTTTATATACCCCTCTTTCTTTTTGAGGGCCATAGGTATGTCCCAATGCCGCTGCATAAACAATATCAGGATTGGTAGGATGTACCACAATTCTACCTATTCTGCCCGACTTGGGCAACCCCATTTTTTTCCAGGTCTTTCCCGCATCCTTCGACTTATAAATACCATCTCCCATGGCGTGAGCAGGTCTTATCAGAAAAGTTTCTCCTGTTCCACCCAAACAATATCGGGGTTGCTAGGACTTATAGCAATGGAACCTATGGAAGATACCTCTTGCCCATCAAATATGGGGTCCCAATTTATTCCGCCATCTGTTGTTTTCCATAATCCCCCGGAAGCAGCTCCTATATAGGTTACCATAGGATCACCGGGTACACCTGCTATGGCAATTGCCCTGTTCCCTTCCGGACCAATAAATCGGAAGATTAAGTTTTTGTAAATGGAAGCGTCTGTCTGTCCCTGTAAAGAAGATATCAGACAAAAAAAGATAAGAAAAATTAACAGTCTGCTGCGCATAACGGATATAAGTATAGATGGTTTGCAATATTATGCACCAAGATACTTAAGATTTGGGACACCCATTTCTAAACCTACGTTAATATATTAGAGCACAGAAATGACTTGCTAAGAACAAAAAAAGCCTAAGAGCTTGTTTTATGCAACTCTTATCCCACTGTGGCCCAATATCTTGTTCTCAAAAAAAGAAAAGAGATTAGGCCATTAGGATTTACTTTACTATTGGCAGATTTCTACCCTATTTTTCTATTCCAATAAGGTTACTTTACTTGGTCTCCACTTCCCTTCTATCCAGGGTTCGGTTGGCCCATACATTCTTAAACATACAAAGAAGCTTTTTCTAGGAACCGTCTGTAGCCAGTTACTCTGCTGGCTCTTATTTTTTGGCATATCCTTACCGATATAGATCGTTATGGAGCCGTCCTTATTTTTCGTCAATCCTTTGGTATAGGTATCCAAGGTTGGGAACTGCTGGTCAGTTTGCAATTGGGACCGTGTCTGTGTGTCGTATAAGGTGATTGCCCAAAAGTCTGCAACAGGCACATCCGGGGGTAAGGTCATCACATAATTCTGATCGCCTTTTAGGATTTGATCTTTTTCATCAAAAGAAGCAAATACATATTCCGAACCCTTTCCAGGACCAGGCGCGGATGCCATGGCTTGTGTGACTACGATACAATTATAATGGTAGTATAATTGACATTCAATCTTTCGCGCACCGTTTTTAATCCATGATGCATCGTGTTCTGCAAAGGGAACAACCCAACCTTCTTTAGGATCCTCCCATGCAAATTGAACTTTGTTACGCGGATAGTACGTTATAGACCGTGCTATACCTTCACCAATCTTCAGAGCATCTTTTAAGTTCGCTTTCATTCTGGCATCCGGGTTAAATGGCTTCCCTTTTTCTATCCCAATAGAACGAAGTACCCCTCGAGTTTCTCGATCCAGAAAACCTTCAACAGGTTCCTCCTGAATCAAGGTGTTCGCCTTATTCCAAAAGTCGTAATCGGTTTTAATCACGGTGTTCATCTCTTTACCGGAAATGTTTATAAACTCCATTTCGGGTTGATCATTGATTTGTGACAAGGGATACACTTTAAGGTTGTTGCGGATATTCATAGCAGCAGCTTCAATACCGTTGTCTAAGTAGCCGCGCATAAAATTCCATACGCCATAGGTGTTGGATTGTACTACAAAATAGCCGTCTGGCACATTTCCCTCGTAACCTGGAGGCAATACCAAATATTTACCACCCTGACCTCTGTCTGGTCCTGCAGCACCCAAATTTTCCAGAAACAAAAAGCCCATGTCATTTAATACCCCAAGCATCCCCTTAGGTAATTCTATTACCGTAGGTCCATCTTTTTTTAAGTCGAGAAATCCTAAGGCATACATAGTAGAAGTGTTTCCTGTAAGGAAAAGCGACTTGGAATCCATCAATTGGTCAAAAATGCATATCTGATAACATTCTTTGGCGCCAACAGCCCGTTGGCCTTCCCGTAATTCATAAATAGACAAGGAAGGTACCATAGCTTCAAAAGCCTTTACGGCATTCATTTTATCTTGAAAATCGTAAGCCATTTGTACGGTTTCTTCCGTAGGAACCCCGTCAAAATAATTCATGGTGCCTATAGTTGTTTCTACTACATCAGGTGTGGCTATGCCCTCTGGCACTGGAGTGGTCATTTTCATTTTTGGAGATTGTGCTATTGCTGCAATTGATCCAAAAGCTATTAACGTGATTAAAAAGTTTTTCATTGTTTTCATTTGCATTAAGTTTAGGTTATTTAATTTCTTCAAAATCATTCAACACCCATGTTTTATCTATATATCCTTCTAATGGCCCATAGAAACGAAACACCACAAAGAATCCTTTGTCAGGATGTGTTGGCACCCAGTTGTTTTTTAACTTTTTATCTTTTGGAGGATTTGGACCAAAGTAAATATCAACTGATCCATCTTTATTTACTTTAGGATCTCTTTGACTTCCTACCGATTTATTTGAATTTCCACCAGCATCAAGTAAACCACGCGTAGAGACATCGTATGCAGTTACTGCCCAAAATCGTTTTACTGGTGGCTTTGCAGGAACTTTTAACACATAGTTTTTACCTCCTTGTAAAAACACACCATCTTTGTCTCTAAAACTTGTTAAATATGAAGTTCCGGCACCTGGTGTTTTAGATAAAAGGTTTGGAGAAACTACAATTGCTTGGTAATGCCAAAGAGTACGTGCATCAATATCGTTGATTCCATTTCTCTCGAAAGTGGTGTTGTAAAGGAACATTTTCTCCCAATGACGATTGTCCCAATATTTAATATCTTTCTCTCTACTGGCATACACAATGGCTCTACTCATAGCTACACCTTGTTTTGCTCCCTGATCAAAAATCTTTTTCATTCGAGCATCGGGATTAAAGACTTCTCCTTTTCGTATACCCAAAGAAGCCAATCGACCTAGTTGTTCCGCATCAAACAGTTCCGTTGGTTCGTATTGAATAATTTCATTTAAATCAGTAAATGCAGAGCCATCTTCTGCTGGTAAAGGATTAATCCCCATACCAGTAGTATTACTGAAGTTCCCTTCACGAACTCCTGTTTTTAAAGGGTATACTTTTAGGTTGTTTTTAAACCAAGCAACCGCTTGATCACCAACACCAACTTCACCAAAACCACGCATCATTACCCAAATTCTATAACTTGGAGACTCAACAACAAAGTACTCATCAGAAACTTTTTCGTTATATCCCGGAGGAATAAAAAGGTATTTTCCACCTTTACCTTTATCAGGTCCTACAAAACCAAAGTCCACTAAAAATTTGAATACTGCATCGTTAGCTGTACCATACATTCCTGGTGGAATATCAACCACCGTAGGACCATCCACCTTTAAGTCTAAAGATGCAATGGCATAAACGGTACTATTATTTCCTGTTAAAAAAGGTTCACTTGGCAACCAACCAGGACCTGCAGCTACCGCAATATCTGATGAAGATGTAAATTTAAAATCCCTGATTTGAGATTTAACAATAGCATATTGTGACAAGGCGGGATAGAAATCCATATAAGCCTGTGTTGCACGCTGCAAATCCATTTCATCATATACTTTTTGAACAGTTTCATCAGTCGGAAAACCTCCACCTGTAAATTCCAATATTCCAAAATTGGTTTCAATTTTTTCTGGAGCCGCCATAAAACCTTTTTCGGTTTGTTTTGCTCCTGCAGTTTTAAATAAGTTTCTGTTTTCACCCGTTTCTTGAGCTACTATAGCTGAAACCAGCATTAAAAAGGCTATACCGCTTACTATTATTTTTAAGTTGTTTTTCATAGTACTTAATGTATTTTATATTATTATTTTATTAATTCTACTTCACCTGGTCTCCAAGATTTATCGAACCAAGGTTCTAAAGGGCTATATAGTCTAAATAAGCTTTGCCATCCTTTTCCAGGTATGGTTTGTATCCAGTTTACATTTCCTTCTGGTTTTTCTGGACCAAAATAAATATCGCAGGAACCGTCTTCATTAATGATTGTTCCTTTATCGGCACTTGTAATACCTGGGAATTGTTGGTCTGTTTGCAGTAATGATCTTGTTTGAATATCATAAATAGTAACATCCCAGAAATTTAACATTGGTACATCTTTAGGGATTTTAAGTTTATAAGTTTTTACACCGTCTAGTGCATTTCCTTTAGAGTCGCGTAATCCCATCATGTATTGAGAACCTTTACCAACCATTTTATTTACCATAGCAGCGGTAATACCAGTCGCATAAAAATGAAATCGGACACGTTGGTCTAACATTCTAATACCATCTCTATCAAATTCGTGACTTCCACCAGGGAATCCTGTTTCCCAACCACTTTCTGGATACGCATTGTATTGGTTTCTGTTTTGATATAAAATGGTTCTGGAATAAGCATGACCTACCTGAGCTGCTTCATTCAAAATGTTCTTCATACGTGCATCAGGATTAAACGGTTTTCCTTTTTCTATTCCAATATGTTGTAACAATCCTAAGACCTCAGGGGTTTGAGCTTCGTTTGGTTCTTCTTGAATGATCTCATTCATTTCTTCCCAATAGCTGTAATCCATGGCGTGCAACGTATTTATAGGCACACCTGAAACATTTACAAAGTTCACATCAGTAGGATTATCAATTTTAGATAAAGGATATACTTTAAAGTTTTCTTTAATGTTTTTAGCCGCCGGAGCTGGATCTCCATCAACCATAAAGCCACGCATTACAAGCCAGTTTCCATAGGTTGAAGAATTCATTAGAACATGTCCTTCCGGAATATCACCTTGATAACCTGGAGGTAATAAAATGTATTTTCCACCTTTACCTTTGTCTGGGCCTGCATTACCCATATCACCAACATATCTAAACCAGTGGTCATCTATAATTGCTAATACATTTGGCGGAGTTTCAAGAATTAGAGGCTCTTCTTTAGTATCAAGCCACATAAATAGGTAAACCACTGTTGTATTTGGCGTTAATAGTAATACTTTTGAATCCATCCGATCTTCCCAGACTGCCGCTGTAACATTATCAGGTCCTACTTTACGCAACCCTTTTCTAAAGCCATGTAAAGATGCACCAGGCATTGTCATCATCATCGCTTCAACACCACGTTGAAAATCCATTTGATCGTATAATTTTTGGGCTGTTTCTGCATCTGGATAACCATCAATAAAGCTTAAAGTTCCTAACCTTGATTCTATTTGATTTGCGATTGATATACTCGAATCAATTTCAGTGGTCATTTTGTACTCATTAACTACTTGAGTTTCCTTTTTGGGGGTGTCCATTTTCTCATTAGTTTTTCCGCAACTCGCCAAAAAACTAAGTGTTACTAGAGTCAAAAGTTTAAATGTGTTTTTCATACTATTTCGTTTAAATCGTTTCAAATAATTTGTGATTATTAGACATATATTTAATTCTGAATCGTATTGGTTTCTGTATAGGTATCGTAATCCCATCCTCCTCCAAGAGCGAGATAGAGTTGTACCATCGCCTGCAAACGAAGTTTATAGCTTTCCGATATTTGCAGTTGGGAATTAAACAAGGACCTTTGAAGGTTAAGAAAGTCTAGAAGGGGGGTAACCCCTTCATTATATCTTACCCAGGAAAGATGGAGGGCTTCACTCGACAGCCTAAGTTGTTCATTGCGAATTGCAAATTCATTCTTGTATGTTTCAATACTGATCAGTGCATCTTCTACTTCTTGTAAGGCTATATTGCATGTCTGTATATAATTATTGACCAATATTCGATACTGTTCTTCCTGAATCTGAATACTATTCTGAATTCTACCTCCATTAAAAATTGGTCCAATGAGATTTGCACTCAATTGGCTAAAAAACAGACTTGGGTTAAAAAGTTTGGTTCCCACATCAAAGCTTAAGGTTAGATTAGGGTAATTAAGGGCTTGAGTAGCGTCGATGGTTCTTAATTGAGCCATCAATTTTTTTTCATTGATTAAAACATCTGGTCTCCTTTTTAGCAATTCTAAGGGCACTCCAGAAGGTAGGTCTTCCGGAATTAATTGCTTTTCTATAGATAGGCCCCTTTCAATTTTTTTGGGTTGGGAACCCAAGGTAATGCTTAAAGCATTTTCTAATTGATTGCGAGTTCTATGCAACGCTTGTAAGGTAAATTCGGCTCCTTTTAACTGAATATCAGCCTGATTTAAATCTACTTTTGAAACAAAACCTCCCGAATACCTGGCTTCAATAACCGCGGTAAAATCGGACATATTTTCGATCATATTTTCGGCCACTATTATTTTATTATCTACATCTCTAAGTGTAAAATAAAGGGAGGCTATCTGTGCAATTAAACCAGCCCTTACTTGATAATACCCTATTTCAGTAGCCAGATACGATTGAAAGCTTGCTTCTTGTTGATTGGAGAGTCGTCCCCAAAAATCCAGGGTATAGGAAACATTTACTGCTGCATCTATGTTGTAGTTTATACCTGAGTTAACCGTATTTCCATCAAGGCCCCCTTGAACACCATAGCCTATCTGTGGAATAAGCGCCGCACGTGCTATTTCGTATTGCAATTGTGCTTGTTTTATACTAATTGCTACATTTTGGATAGGTAGATTATTATTTAGTCCTTCATGGATTAACGAAGTCAAGGTAGAGTCATTAAATAATTCCCACCATTCTAAATCCGAAAAATTGGTATTATCTATTTGTTCCCTGTTATTAAAGCTATTGGCGAATTCGACATTTGGTGGGGAATACTCTTCATAAACATTACACCCTCCTGCAAGAAATATGCACACCCAAGCGAAAATCTTAATTCCTGGCTTTTTCATTTGTCGGATTTTAAGGGACTGTTTAAATGGTTAATTATTTTATATGCGATTACGACATAAATCAGAGCAAAGCCTATTTGAATCACTCTATCCCAAACCTTATCTGAGGCAGTATTGGATGAGCTGCCTATTGCCGCCATTACTATAAAAAAGGTGTTAAAACTGGTGTTGAAAATGGGAGACGTTTTTTTGCCTGCATATATGTTAATCACAAAATAGAAACAGATGGAAATACATAGAAAAATGTAAAACGAATAGGTTGGCGCTATGGAAAGTAATTGATAGGCAATTATACCTATTAGTCCTCCAAAAATATTTGCCACTACTAAAAATGCCCCCTTTTTCGATTGAGCAATGAAGGGATCAAAAGCCAATAATACCGAAAATACCAGGGTTAGTATGTCGGAATCCATAGACAAATAGTAATAGCAAAGTAGAGGATACAATACCAGGAATCCGTTAAGAGCTACTTTATCTAAATTTATGGGAGGCCCATCCACTTTCTGATCCTCTGTATTTTGAGAAACCAAATTATCCGAATCCACAGGAATGAGTAAAAAGACAATTTTTACTATAACCAGAGCTATAAAAAGGTTTTGTATTAACGCAAGCAAAACGAACTCACCCAAACCATTCACACCCATACTGAGAAGAGGTAAAAGAACCAAAAAAATAAGAAATAGGATTCTGGCTGGGGGTGGAATTTGTGTTAGTCGAAAACTCCAAAAAACAGCTATCCCCATCACTAATAAGGTTATGAGAACATACTCTAATAGAACATATCCAATATAGACTCCCAGGATTCCCAATAAATAAAAGGCCAATGGGTAGACTAAAACATCTTTAAACTGCACAACTTTCTTTCCTGGACCTATAAACATCATGGTAAAAATAGCTGTGGTGTGTGCTAATGGGTATCCTATGGTTGTGGCATAGATCAATGCAAAGGAAACAGCAATAACTGTTCTGATGAGGGGAAGCTCATTAGATAGATCGTTGTAGTATTGTTTTATTCTAGCGAACATAGGATAATAGGGATACAATTCTAATACGTATTTTGGCCAGCCAGTTTAGTAGGGTGTTATCTCCAGAATAGACCACTACTTCTGTCATGCTTCCTTGCCTAAGCATTTCTTTAATCTCACTATCGTTTATAGAAATTAAAACTGGGAATCTTTGAGGGTCTTGAAGCCATCCCCGGTAAGCAGTGACCTTGGGCAATCCACCAGGATTATTCTGGCCTGTTGCAACGCCATAAGAAATACTGGATATTTCTCCTGCATATACCTTGCCTGGTTCGATATCAAAAATGAGTTCTACCTTATTCCCAATTTCCACATTAGAAAGATTGTTTTCCTTTAGATCTGCCTGAACCCAAATAACATTATTTGCAACAATAGAAAACAGGGGATGTCCTTTACTGGCAAAAGATCCTGGCTCTACATTAAAACTCTCAATTATTCCGTCGGAAGTTGCAACGATAACCGTGTGTTCTAAATCGTTTTGCGCTTTATTTAATTGAGCTAAGGCTGTTTTAATGGCTGGATTATCATTGTTTAGTGGTCCAAGTGTTTGTCTTACTCTTTCTAAATTTGCCTCTGAGGTTTTTACTTGTTCAAGAGCATCTAAATACGCCGCTTCAGACCGATCAATATCTGCCTGAGAAAGAGCTCCAACATTCTCTTTTATCACCCGCTGTGTTCGTTCCCAATTTTTCGTGGCTCTTTCCAACCAAACTTTGGACCGACTTAAGGTTGCCGTGGTTGCTTTAAGAGTTGATGAACCGGAAGAAATTCGCTGCATTGCTAATTCCAGGGCCGATTCTGCAGCCAAAACAGCAAGCTTGTACTGACTCTGATCAATGATGAGTAAGGTATCACCAAACTTCACCTCTGAATGCAGACCTATATTAACCTTCGTTATATAGCCGCTTACCAATGGAGCAATGGGTAATAATAGTCCTTTAACCCTCGCATTATCGGTATGTGGGGTATGTCTGGCAGAGGCCAGAGTCCAAATGAGAATCAAAAGTGCAATAAGAGCGGTAACCATACTAGTTTTAACAGCAGTGCTTTTCTCTTTTACCTTTGAATTTTCTTCCATAGGCTCGGAGTTCTTCTTTTCCGAAGGGGTAATCTGTTTTTGTTCAGACATTATATTCTCTTAAATTTTTATATATGTTTTGGATTAAGGAATACATTAATGCGGTAGACCATCCAATCAACATTATTCCATTTATTGCTTCTATTCCTGAAAGTATCCGCCAATCCGTGCTAATGGTCATATCTCCATAACCCAGGGTCGTAAAGGTTACCAAAGAGTAGTAAAAGATCTCATGCAGATTCTGAAAGTCGAGCCCGATGCTCGGAATAAAGTAAATAGCAATAGCCCACACAAGACAGTGGATGATATGTAGTACTGTTAATACTAAAAAAGAAAAAATGAGCAGTTTTAGGATTCTAATGCGAGTAAGTCTCTTTTGCCAGAGACCTAAAACTCTATTCGTATCCGAAACCCAAAACATGGCTGCAGCAGCATGCAAAACTATGTTTAAGGCCACTACACTTAAACCAACAAGATATATTTTAAACATTTCAAAGTACTTTTTAGATAAACATCATACTAAACCACACTATTCCTCTTCCTTAGAACCAATCCAATTGGCATATGGATTTGCAGTGATACCGTGTAAGACTAAGCTTAGAAGAACCGTGCAAACGATTACGAGCGCTATAAACTGACTTCCTGGTAATTCTGCATTAATTATTATGATTGCGAAGACAATACTTGCCAAGCCACGTGGCCCAAACCAGCCTAGAAATAATTTTGAATTAGTAGATTCTCCTGTTCCTGTAAGGGAAAGGAAAATGGGAAGTACCCTTATCACCGTTAGGCTCAAGAGCGTGTATACTATAATATCCCAGCTAAAGGCTCCATATACCTTGGAGATAACGGAAACGCCAAATATCATCCAAGTCAGCATTGCCATTGCCTCGCCAATGCCTTCTCCGGCCATTACTAATTTATGCGTGCTATCTTTTGCTAATTTCCCAAATAAGAGTCCCCCTACGAATGCCGCTATATACCCACTTCCATGGGCACTTTGTGCTATGGCAAAACATGTGATTGCAAGGGCAGGTACCGATAATTGAATCCAAATCTGGCTAATCCATCCTTTTTCCCAAAACTTCCTTAGCATCCAGGCACCTACACCCGCCATTGTAAGACCAACAAAGGCACCTATTCCAATCTCTTGTAAAACCAATCCTAGTGCAGATACACTTTCACCATCTGCTGCACTTCCTTTTGCAAGTGCAATAAATACCAGTAAAAATGGTACACATAGGCCATCATTAAGTCCGCTTTCAAAATTCAGACCTTCTCTTAATCTCTCGGGAACCTTTTTATTGGTAACTACACCTTTCCCAAGTGCAGCGTCGGTCGCTGCCAGCGCGATTCCAAGAATAGCTGCCTCATAGACAGAAAGATCAAAAATCCATATGGCAGCAATGCACCCTAAGAACATAGCCCCCGGCAATCCAATCAATAACATCCTTGCTGGAATCTTCAGATACTTCTTAAGTATGGAGGTATTGGCGTTTGCTGCATCTATAAAGAGAATAAGTGCAAGGGTCAGGTCAGTGAGTATTCTAAACTCTTTTTGTTCTACATCTGCTTTAAAAACATCTAATCCTATAGGACCCAGAGTTATCCCAAGAAATACAAAAATAATTGGAGCAGATGTAGGTAGTTTTTCTATTCGAGCTGAGAATACACTATAAACAAAAGTGAATAGTGCGATAATGGCTATTTCTATATACATAATATT
>CAZWPZ010000330.1:0-1983 GCA_964636005.1 uncultured Eudoraea sp. | reverse complement strand
GGACCCAGAGTTATCCCAAGAAATACAAAAATAATTGGAGCAGATGTAGGTAGTTTTTCTATTCGAGCTGAGAATACACTATAAACAAAAGTGAATAGTGCGATAATGGCTATTTCTATATACATAATCTTGGTTTTTTATAGTTGTTTCTTTTTTAAAATGCTTCTTGAATTCCAAAATAGATACCCCTGCTTCCGTCGCTCCCAAATCCAATATCCATTCTAAGGTTTACCTTCTGTTTTTCGTTAAACTTGAACCGCAGCCCAGCACCATAACTCCATTTTAATGTGCCAAAATCATACTCCAGTATACTGTTGGCAACGTTTCCAGTTCCTCCAAATACCACAAACCCAAATCGCTTCCAGAAGTATTGACGGTACTCTAGCTGCATCATTCCGTAGAAATTATCTCTATATCGTCCGTTAAAAAAGCCTCGCATTCTTTTTGGTCCGCCAAGGGATGGTAGTCTGTAAAAAGGCGTATTTCCCGAGGCAGATTCTATAAAAAAGTTAAAGGCAAATACATGGTCCGGGGCTATTGCCTTAAATGCTTTGACATCCAGTTGTAAAAGGGCAAAATTGAAATCGCTGGGCCCTTTGGGATAAAAGACCATTTTGAAATATTGATAACTGCCTTCATTCGGAAAGAAAATATTGTCTCGTGAATCCCAGACAAGGTCTGTCCCAAATCCAAAAAGAGTACCTCCTTCAAATCCGCTCACCTCTTCATTTATGAGTTCATTATCCAGAACGTCCACAATCTCGGTCTGATCAAAATCGAAAATAACTCCCGTTCGGTCTGCCGCAAAGATTTTAGGAGGTACCTGTATGGTTAAGGTGGAGCTAAAGGTTTGCATGGCATAGGCCGCTAAGTCATAATCCGGAACATCATCACCTATACCCCAGAATTTATTAATAAAGTATCCAAAACTTGTAGGAATCTCCACATATAGTTTGTTGCCAAAAAAGTATAGATTTGGATTAACGCTTAGTTTGTATTGTTTGTTGGTAGAATAGTAACCCCCAAAGCCAATCTTTGATGGGCGCAAATTAGTTTCCTTTCCTCCATAAAATATATAGATCCCTCCTGCCCCAAAGGCCAATTGCGATTCAGGAGTGTAAAATGCATAAGGGTATGCATTAAAGCTATTAGATCGTAAACTATCTGCTTTTTTAGTATTTGGCTCTTCTTTATAAACATTCTCAATAATGTCATTAGAAAGAGAATCTGTATTTATTTTATTTTGAGCATAGCTGCCTTGTATCGCCAGTATAAGAATGAGGATAGATGCTGAAAATGCTAATTTGCTTTTATAAATCATGATCTGGGAGTTGGGTCAGGACTAATTGTTTTATTTTTTTTCTTGTCGAGGGTGTAATACAGTCTTAGCCTAAATATGATATCATTGGTCTTAAAGGATTCTGCAATGTCATTTCTGGTCCGATTATAACCGACAAGGAATGCACATTTCCAGGAATCATCGAACTGATACCCGAGACCTGGAGTAATTCGAAAAACATTGTTAAAGACGGCCACATCTATAAGATTCCAGTAAAACTTCAAGCTTATTGGCAAATAGAAACCCTTGCCATATTTCCACAAGTCTCCCTGAAACTTATAGGTAAGAGACAGCTCATAACTCAGCTTTAAACCAAAAACTGAGGTCCAATCCGTGGTATTGAATTGAAATCGCTCGCGTAGCTTAACATAATGTCTCAGATCAATTCGTTCCCTATTTGGCCAGGTTAAACTATATCCTTGGAAAGGAGTGATTTCAACTACGTCTGTGCCGCTGGTATTTTGGTTGTAGTAAAACTCGACACCACCTCTGAAGTCTTCTTTATATTTAAGACTTTTAAAAATGACCTTGGGCATCTTGTACCTGACCTCAGGTGAGACATAAAACCTATTCCAAACTCCGGATGTAATTGTTTTCATACCTACAGGTAAATTCATTGATACTCGTTCTGACAGAAGCCACTT
>CAZWPZ010000329.1:0-2453 GCA_964636005.1 uncultured Eudoraea sp. | reverse complement strand
TGTAAGCACAGAGACCATCTTGCTGCTATGGTGTCTAAATAGATGGTCTATGTGCTTATTATCCATTAACGATCAAAAACCATAATTTCACGTATTTCTACGGTACCTCCAAGGTCGTAGTCTGGAAAGTCTTGTGCAATTTCTTGAACCGCATCAAAGTCCTTGGCCACCACATTGTAGTAGCCTCCAACGATTTCTTTGATTTCTGCAGAGGTCAAATCACTCACTGTCCGATCTTTCCCAACAATTCTTCTTACTTCAGGGGTTAGAGCATTCCCGCCCCTTAGTATTCCTGCTTCTTCCATCTTGTTCCCCCATGCGAACCATTTACCCATTCTACTCTGTAATTCTTCTGGAGAAAGCCCCAGGGACGCGTAGTCTGCGCCAATAAAAATCATCATAAATTCTTTCATAATTTCTATAATTTAAAGTTTATACCCTTATGACGTTCTTCAAACCAAAAAGGTGGACACATTTCAGAATATAATTTAGGACAACCTTATGTTTGGCTTTATAAATGTCTGGTTTCTCGTTCACTCGACATAAACATAACTCGGAAAACTATATCTTTATGGAAATAGGTTCTATGCCTTTCGATAAGAGAAAAATTCCATGCAACTACGAATTGTTTTACCCATAATTTTCTTCACCTATGCGACTAACTAATGTAAGGAATATCAAGTTAATGCCCTTTCTTTTTGTACTATGTCTTTTTTGTTCTGTCTTAAAGGCACAGCGAATAGACGAAAAAAGGATGGATGACTTATCCAGAAGTTATGCCAAAAAATCTGGTAACCTGCTTAAGGAGTTAATGAGTATCCCAAATGATGCAAATAATTCAAAAGATATCATCCAAAATATACTTTGGTGTAAAAAGGAGTTTAGCAAGAGGAATTTTACACTTACTGAAATTGAAACGGCAACCGTTCCCCTTCTTCTCGCAGAACGCCATGTCTCAGCAAACAAAAAGACTGTTCTTATTTACTTACAACTAGACGGACAACCTGTAGATAGTACAAAATGGTTCCAGGACAGTCCTTATACGCCTACCTTAAAAAAGAAATCAGAAAATGGCACTTGGGAAAAGATATCTTGGGATGCTTTTAGCAGTTTTAAGGATGAATGGCGATTGTTTTGTAGGTCTTCCTCCGATGCCAAAGGTCCGGTTGCCATGTTTCTTATGGCTTTAGATGCCGTTTCTGAAGAAAAACTTGAACCCGATTTTAATATTAAGGTGATAATGGATTTTGAGGAAGAACTGGGTTCCCCTCGACTACCTCAGGCAGTCGAAGAAAACAACGAATTACTCAAGTCAGATATGCTGATAATCTTTGATGGCCCCAGACATATCACCAACAAACCAACCTTAACCTTCGGTGCCAGGGGCATTGCTACAATAGCCCTGACGACCTATGGTCCTGTTAGCGATCAGCACAGCGGGCATTTTGGAAACTATGCTCCAAACCCTGCCTTAGATATGGCAAAAATATTAGCCTCAATGAAGGACGATGAAGGAAGAGTGGTAATACCAGGATTCTATGACGGTATAGAAATTGACTCGGAAACCAAAACCGTACTGCAATCCATTCCCGATGATGAAAATGCAATAAAAGAAAGGCTTCAATTAGGAAGAGTAGATAAGGTAGGAGATACCTATCAAGAAGCAATTCAATATCCTTCCTTAAATATTAGAGGACTGAGTTCCGGCTGGGTGAAAGAGCAAGTGCGCACTATTGTACCCGCAACTGCTAGAGCAGAAATTGATGTCCGACTCGTTTTGGAAACAGATCCTGAGCGCTTAATAGGCTTGGTCAGAGAACATATCAAAAAGCAAGGCTATTACATCATTGAAGACGAACCTACAAAAGACGATCGAATGAACAATCCAAGACTTGTTCAATTTACCTATGAAATATCGTACCAATCCTTTAGGACAGATTTTAATTCCGAAGTGGGTTTATGGCTCAATAGAGCCCTTAAACATGCATTTCAAGAAGACCCTATCAGGATTCGAATGTCTGGTGGATCCATTCCAATTTCTCCCTTCGTCAATACCCTGAGTATCCCAGCGGTAACGGTCCCCACAGTAAACCGGGACAATAACCAACACAGTCCAAACGAAAACCTGAGATTAGGAAACTACAGAGAAGGTATTAAAACCATGATTGCTATATTGTGTGAGCCAATACATGAATGACTCTAAATTAAACAGAATACGTCTGGGATATCTGGCCATTTATCCACCGAAAATCGTGGGCAACCTTCAAATTACTTTTAAATTGGTTCTTTTAATCCTGGCTTTGTAAGTTCGCTTCTAATCTGGACATTACTAAAATGTGTGGAATGGTTATCGCGGCCAAAAGCGTTATTAGTATGTTACTTAAATAAGCCTCATTGCCGTTAAAAAGAAAATAGATTATAGCCAAAGAAATAATAGAGACTATCCAGTAGGG
>CAZWPZ010000328.1:0-16995 GCA_964636005.1 uncultured Eudoraea sp. | reverse complement strand
GCGAGTACAAAGATAACTGCCGCCCCTAAACCAACAGCGGTGGCTACTTTTTTAGAAACAGCTAGATAAGAGCACATTCCCAAAAAAACGGCAAATACCATGTTATCTATAAAAATTGACTTAAAAAATAATTCTATATGTTCTAACATAATTCGATGTGAATTGACTATTAATTTTCTTCTATTAGGGCTGTATTCTTAGAGCGTTGTACCCATATAATGATGCCTACTACAATTAAAGCAGCAGGTGGTATAATCATAAATCCATTATTTTCATATCCTGTAGCGTATAAACCCGTTTTAGTAACAGGATCTCCTAGAACCTTGTAACCAAAAAGTGTTCCAGATCCTAACAACTCCCTGAAAAACCCTACAATTATTAAGATAACGCCGTAGCCTAGTGAATTACCTATTCCATCCAGGAAGGAACGCCATGGACCGTTACCTAGAGCGAAGGCTTCAAATCTACCCATGATAATGCAATTCGTAATTATCAATCCAACGAAAACAGAAAGTGTCTTACTTAGATCATATGCATACGCTTTTAGGACTTGGTCGACTATAATTACCAGGGATGCTACCACGATAAGCTGAACAATAATCCTGATTTTTGAAGGAATAATATTCCTCATAAGAGATATTACCACATTACCGACTCCAAGAACAAAAAGGACGGAAATGGCCATTACGACCGAAGCTTTGAGTTCTGCAGTAATTGCCAATGCCGAACATATACCCAGAACCTGAATGGTAATTGGATTGTTATCGGCTAAGGGGTCTAAAATTAGATTTGTATCTTTCTTTGAAAGTAGTGCCATATTATTTTACTCTTATCGATTCTAAATAATCCTTATATAAATTAATGCTTTCCCCAATCATTGCGGAAACACCATTACCTGTTATTGTTGCTCCTGCCAAAGCGTCTACTTCATTGTCGTCCTTAATCTCATTCGCCGGATCGTTATTCCCTTTAGCAACAGAAACACCGACAATTTTGTCACTATTTAGCACAGACTCCCCAATGAAATCATCCATAAAATAGCGTTGCTTGATATTCGCTCCCAAACCTGGAGTTTCTGATTTATGATCGAAATATACTCCCTGAATAGTCAATTCATTGTCCAAGGCCATAAAACCCCAAATCGCATCCCAGAGGCCTTTCCCATACATAGGTAATATGTAATACGTATTACCCTCTTTTTCACCAATAAAAACTGGTAATTCTGCGGTTTCTCCTTTTTTAATGGCAGCAATTTGTTTTTTTAGATCTATTAAATAAGCTTCATCATTTTGAGTAATCTCACCGCCGCTTATAACAAGTTGTTCCGTAATATATTCAGAGAATACCCCTTCTACCTCATTTGCAGGTATAAAATTGACACTTCCAGCATCGCTATTTTCGTTTACGCCCATGGCATACAAGATATTCTGCTGCTTTTCGAAGCGCTCGTTCTCTTTAATTTTGCCACTTAGACTCGAGGCAAGAAATGCCAAAATAGATCCTACAACTACAACCATAAGAGCTGCAAAAATTACAGTGTATCCATTATTATCCTTGTTAACTGCCATATCTAAATAGTTTCAACCTTTAATTCTTTTGCTTCTTCGTCAGTATTTTTTGGAAGTATTGTAGCGTTTTTCAAACGACTCAACCTTCTTCTGATATTTCCTCGAACTACATAGTGATCAATAGTAGGTGCAAATACATTCATCAGAAGAATTGCCAAAAATACCCCCTCCGGATAAGCAGGGTTAAACACCCTGATCATAACAGAGAGAAATCCTATAAAAAATCCGTAATACCATTTACCTTTATTCGTTTGTGATCCGGTCACTGGATCCGTCGCCATATAGACAATACCAAATGCCAGACCTCCCACAAGTAAGTGCTTCCAGAATTCGAAACTCATGAGACCGTAAAAGCCACTTCCTTGACCTATCCATCCGGCCTCTACAACACCATTAAATATAAGACCCATAACTAAGGCTCCAAGCACCGCAGACACCATAATTCGCCAACTGGCTATTTTTGAAAAAATCAAAAACAAACCTCCCAGTAGAATCAAAAAAACAGATGTTTCACCAACGGATCCTGGAATAAACCCAAAGAACATATCCGAAACAGAATATGCCATTTCACCTCCTTTGTTTTGCGCTAAGTATCCAAGCACGGTCTCCCCTGAAATTGCATCGGGTGTTCCTGCTCTTTCAACAGCACCATGTACCCATACCTTATCTCCACTCATCCAGGTTGGATAGGCAAAAAATAAGAAGGCGCGTATGGTTAATGCTGGATTGAGAATATTCATTCCTGTACCGCCAAAGACTTCTTTTCCGATAACGACTCCAAATACTACAGCAATCGCTAACATCCAAAGTGGTGTATCAACCGGCACGATTAACGGCACTAGCATGCCAGTAACCAAATACCCTTCCTCTACTTCATGTCCCTTAATAACGGCAAAAATAAACTCAATAATCAACCCTACACCATAAGAAACAATGACTAAAGGCATGACCTGAATAAGTCCTAACCAAAAATTGTCCCATGTAAGAAAATCGTTTAGGACCGAAAAATTTTCCGGAAATCCGTTTATTGCTGCATAATGCTGGTATCCTGTATTAAAAAAAGAAAAGATAAGAACGGGTATCAATGCCATGATAACCGTATTCATTGTTCTTTTCAGATCATCTGCTGCTCTTATATGCGACCCAGATTTTGTTGTTTCATCTGGAGCAAATAAAAACGTATGAATGGCATTAAATGCAGGTGCCATTTTCTTATACCGGTATCTGTGCTTAAGAATGTGTAATCTTTTCTTAAAAGTCAATTTCTTATCGCTCATATTATCCTATTTCTTTTTGTAATAAATCTAATCCCTCACGTATAATTTTTTGGTGAGGCTGCTTGGATATACAGACAAATTCTGTCAGTGAAAAATCTTCTGGAACAACCTCATATAAACCCAATTGTTCCATTTCGTCTAAATCCTTTACCATACACGCCTTTAATAGCTGCATAGGGTATATATCGAGTGGAAAAACTTTCTCATACATTCCGGTAACCACAAATGCTCTGTGCTCACCATTGGTATTGGTTGTTAAATCGTATTTCTTCTTTGGCTGTAACCAAGAAAAAGTTAAAGCTCTTGTTATAGAGACCTTATCGAATACAGGCTTGTTCCATCCAAAAAATTCATAATCGTCTCCCTCAGGTATAACGGATACGGTATTGTTATAAAAGCCTAAATGACCGTCAGGTTTAGACTTTGATCCCGTTAAAACATCTCCATTTATCACCCGTATTTTTTCTTCCTTAACGCCACTTGCATATAAAAAGGTTGCAATTTCAGAACCAATTTTAGCCGTGTAATATTTTGGCTTTTTCACAGAAGAACCAACAAGAGCTACCGTCCTTTCGGCGTTAAACTTTCCTGTCAATAATAGTTCGCCCATTATAACCAAATCTTGTGGTGTAATGGTCCAAACCGTTTCGCCTTTGTTAATCGGGTCGATTCTGTTAATTTGTGTTCCTACCAAACCAGCAGGGTGCGGACCTGAGACTTTGTGTAGTTCTACACCAGTCATCTTTTCGAACATCGAAGGGTTGGATACACCAACGGAAACATGAACTTTTCCAGGAGTAAGTTTCGTAAGCGCTGTTAGTGCAGTTTGTATTTCCTTCTCTTTCCCTGCAAGGCTATAGGATATATCTGCAGCCAAAGGCGCTGTAACATAGGCTGAGACAAATATTGCCTTTGGTGTTCTTGAAGGATCTGCAATAACATCGTATGGTCTCTGCTTAATAAATGGCCAACAACCTGACTTTAACAAGATTCCCTTTAGCTCATTGGCATCGGCGTTTTGAGGAACTTCTATGGCATCCACAGATTCTTGCTCTTTGTCTGCCAATATCTTAAGCGTTAATATTTTTCTTCTTGCCCCTCTCACAATCTCAATTAATTCTCCACTAACCGGGGAAACAAATAGCATCTCGGCAATATCCTTATTGTAAAACAAAGGCTCGCCTGCCTTAATCTCAGCCCCTTGTTTCACCAACATTTTTGGAGTTATACCATAAAAATCCTCTAGATTGATGGCGTAAACATTACTGATAATTGCTTTGGAAGTAGTCTGCTCTGCTGCACCAACAAGATTGATGTTTAAGCCTTTATTAATGCGGATGTCTTTTGACATAAAATATAAACCTTTAGTTTATCAAAATTTCGAGCAAAAATAGCACTTATACCACTGTTTTCATAATTATTAACCATAATTTTAGGCTTTATAACGATTGGAATTTTCTCGCTATTCATTTTGTTTACCTTTACTGGAAAAATATGCTAAATATGCACGAATTTCTTAAACGTTTTTTTATAGTTCTGCTATGCTTTCCAATCACTGCACAGGTTCAAGAAGAAGTGAATCCTCCAGACAACATTAAAACCGTTATTTTCACCGGAGTTACAGACGACCAATTTCCTGTAATTAAACTTGGAGACCCGATACTTCTACAGTTCGATGACCTTACAGCAAGTGAGCAAGACTATTACTACAAAATTGTGCATTGCGATTACGATTGGACCCCTTCCCAACTTTTAAAATCACAATACCTTAGAGGTACGGATAACCAGAGAATAATAAATTACGAGAATAGTTTCAATACACTCGCTCCTTATTCTACCTATAAATTGAGGATACCAAACAAAGCACTTAGTTTAAGAGTAAGCGGTAACTATGTTTTAGAAGTGTATAACGATCGAAATGATTTACAATTCTCCCGGCGTTTCGTAATTTATAAAGACTTGGTAACTGTTGGAGCTACCACAAAAAATGCCAGAGACTTCGCATTTTACAATAAGCGACAGTCTATACATTTTACCATTAATAGTCCTAATTTTCAATTGATTAACCCAAAGCAAGAGGTCAAAGTTGCTATCTTGCAAAACTATCAATGGGCCAACGCTCTCTACAACATTACACCGCAATACACGGTGGGTTCGTCTTTGGTCTATAAATACGATGCAGAAACAAGTTTTTTTGGAGGCAATGAATTCTTAAACTTCGACACCAGCGATTTAAGAGCTCCTACTGCTGCGGTTTCAAGAATTGAATACGAAGATCTTTACCACCATTATCTATTTACAAATCAGTACCGGTTTGACCAAGAATACACCTATTTTCCAGACATAAATGGGGATTTCGTCATACGAACCCTGCAAGGCGAAGATCCAAATAGAGAAGCAGAATATACCATGATCCATTTTAGTTTGCCTTATAGCGAAACCATAGGACTTCAGGATGTTTATGTATATGGTAAATTTAATAATTATGCCCTAGAAGACCTTAATCGAATGACCCTTAATGAGCGTAATGGCAATTTAGAGGCTGTTATCAAATTGAAACAAGGGTTTTACAACTTTAAGTATGTATTGAAGGATGATAACGGAATTGTGGATTACAATGCAGTTGGTGGCAACTTTCATTTTACAGAGAACCAATATTTAATACTTGTGTACTATCGCAACTTTGGAGATTTGTACGATAGCATCATTGGAATTGGCTCTACCAATTCAGAAAATATAACGAATTAGGCGGCGTTCAAGAAGCTGGATTTAGATGGTAACTCTTCCTTTGCCAAATCTTGAACCAATGAAATATCTACCCCTATATTGGCTTTCTAATAATAAATTCTTAGCTAAACAGGGAACACTTCCCATTTACATCAGAAAAATAGACCAGCACAACGAAATTGAGTCCTAAAGTTTTTCAAATCAAATGGTTTGAAATATCTTGCCCAAAATTCTGGAATTTTTGTTTTATCCACCTCCAAGAAAGAGGCCAGGATTATTTCAGAAGTACGAGGTAACGATATGAGAATTTAAAAGTATTGTTAAATATATTCATGGTCCTACCTTTTTAATTATTTTAGCTGGCAAGACGGTATGTCTACGCCCTTGTGGAAACACCCGTGTATATGAGTACAAAAAAAATGATTACCCAAGTAACAAAAGGCATTAAAATTTCAGTCAATACTAGTTTTGAAGGAACCTTCTTTAAAAACTACAAAATGCACTTTGCCTTTGGTTACACCATCACCATCGAAAATCAGAGTAAAGACTCGGTGCAACTAACCTCCAGACATTGGCAAATTTATGATGCATTGAACGACTTTGAAGTTCTGGACGGAGAGGGTGTGATTGGGAAAAAACCTGTTATAAAACCAGGCGAGTCTCATACTTATAGTTCTGGTTGTCTTTTGGCCTCACCTATCGGTGCAATGAAAGGACATTACAACATGGTCAATTTTAGTACTACAGAAAAATTCAGAGTATATATCCCATCGTTTAAGTTTAGTGCCCCCTTCGCATTAAACTAATTTTCTTTGTGCTTTTATTAATAATTTAAAGCAGTTCCTTTTAGTACATTTGCACAAATTATAAATTTAAGCTGTGCATTATGAACAAAGGTTTTTTTGAAGTACCATTAGCATTTAATGAACCTATTAAGAAATACGCCCCTGGATCTGCAGAAAGAGAGGAAGTATTAAATCAGTATAAAGAGTTTTATAATGGATCACTGGATGTTCCATTGTACATAGGTGAAAAGGAAATTAGAACTGGCGATACAAGGTCAATGGCACCTCCACATGATCACCATCATGTGGTAGGTCATTACCATCTTGCATCGAAAAAAGAAGTTCAGAAAGCAATAAGTAATTCTTTAGAAGCCAAGGAAAAATGGGAAACCATGGCTTGGGAACAACGAGCCGCAATCTTCTTAAAAGCAGCCGAACTTATTGCCGGACCCTATAGAGCCAAAATAAATGCCGCGACCATGTTGGCCCAATCCAAAACTATTCATCAAGCAGAAATTGATGCCGCATGTGAATTGATTGATTTTTTAAGGTTTAATGTCTCTTATATGGCCCAAATTTATGCTGAACAACCAGAATCAGCAGAAGGAATATGGAATAGAGTAGAATATAGACCTTTAGAAGGATTTGTTTATGCTGTTACCCCTTTCAACTTCACAGCTATCGCAGGTAATTTGCCTGCCAGTGCTGCATTGATGGGAAATGTTGTCGTATGGAAACCTAGTGACAGCCAGATCTATTCAACAAAAATTATAGTAGATATTTTCAAAGAAGCAGGAATACCAGATGGTGTCATCAATGTAATTTATGGCGATCCTGTTATGATTACTTCCACAGTATTGGAAAGTCCAGACTTCGCAGGTATCCATTTTACTGGAAGCACCCACGTTTTTAAGTCCATCTGGAAACAAATTGGAAATAATATTGAGCGATATAAAACATACCCGAAAATCGTCGGTGAAACCGGAGGAAAGGACTTTATCATCGCTCACCCATCTGCTAATGCAAAACAAGTAGCAACAGCAATAACAAGAGGAGCTTTTGAATTCCAAGGACAAAAATGCAGTGCAGCATCAAGAGTGTATTTACCAAAATCGAGCGCAGATGAAATTTTGCAGTATGTAAAGGAAGACTTAGAATCGTTTAATAAACCTGGTTCTCCTGAAGATATGAGTAACTTTATAACAGCTGTGATCCATGAGGCCTCATTCGATAAGTTAGTTAGCTACATTGAGGGGGCAAAAACAGCTGAAGACGCTTCCATTCTAGCAGGTGGTGGATACGATAAATCCAAAGGATACTTTGTTGAACCGACAATTATTCTGACAACAGACCCGCATTATGTTACCATGGAAACCGAATTATTCGGACCGGTAGTTACGGTATACCTATACGAAGATGAAGATTGGACAAAGACCTTAGCGTTAGTAGATACAACATCGGAATATGCTCTGACAGGTGCTGTATTATCTTCTGATAGGTACGCAATTGAAGAGGCCACCAATGCCTTAAGGAATTGCGCTGGAAACTTTTACATAAACGACAAACCAACAGGAGCTGTGGTTGGGCAACAACCATTTGGTGGTGCCCGGGCATCTGGAACGAACGACAAGGCTGGATCTGCACAAAATTTACTTAGATGGGTTTCTCCAAGACTCATAAAGGAAACCTTTGTTACACCAGTAGATTATAGATATCCGTTCTTGGGATAGCACACCTAAGTCCTCAACAAAGTAAACCCAGATAATTTTTTTATTGTCTGGGTTTTGTTTTTCTATCTACGAAATAAAACAGTATCTTTTAAAAATGATTTAGAAAAAAGGCTATGCGCGTTTATCTACTGTATTTTTTAGCAATTTTATGTGGCTCCGTCCATTCACAAACTTCAAAAATAGGTTTAGCCTCTGACGTTTGGCCACCTTTCACAGACGTTGATAATGAAAAGGCCTTCGCTTTGGAATTGGTAAAGGAAGCCCTTCAAAGAGGCGATATAGATACTCAAACTACCATTACCAGTTTTGAAGAGGTAATGGAGGGTATTAATGAAAAAAAATATGACGGTAGTGCCGCTCTTTGGAAAACGGAAGACAGGGAAGCGTATCTGCTTTATTCAGAGCCGTATTTAGAAAACAGACTAATATTAGTCGGCCGAAAAGGCAGTGATGTTAGTGCCACTTCATTCCAGGAATTAAAAAATAAGAAAATCGCCATTATAGGAGGTTATGCCTATGGTGCTGCCTTATATACCTCATTAGATATTGTCATCATGCCGGGAAAAAGTAATCAAGAGAATCTAGAAAAACTGCTGAGCTTTAAAACGGATTATATGCTTGTTGATGAGCTATTAATATCTTATTTACTAACCTACCAATTTAGTGATATCACCAAATTTCTGGAAATTGGAAAAACTGCTTTGATAACAAAGCCCTTGCACTTAGCACTCAGAAAAAGTCTTCCCGATGCCGAAAAAATCATTGCAGACTTCAATGGTAATATTGATCAAATGATAAAGGATGGAACCTACCATGAAATTTTAGAATTGAATTGGATTCAATACGATATTGACGGAGATGGAGTCCTGGAATTAGTTTCTAATGGAGAGAACTCGGGCAAAGAGGCGCCAGTGACCTATTACCGAATTATGTCTTCTAACGGTTTAGCAAGTGATACGCAACGCTATTCCATTGGTGGAGAAATTTATAATTCCTGGCAAGGAGTCCCGGACAAATACAAACAAAGTATTATAGATGCTGCCAAGATTAACGGCTCTTCTGAAGGCGGCCTAAAACTAAAATTTTAGAGAAAAAGCAGATTCCACATCAAGCCTTCCCTTTATATTTTAAAGGCAAATAAACGACCTGCTTCGTTTGAAAAAAGTCTTCTTCAAAATAATCCGACAAAGGCAATGTTTCAGCATTTTTATATTCCCTTAGTTCTTCCGTTAAATCCCCTCCTTTTAGATAGAGTACGCCATTTTTTCTCTTATATGCCGATTTCTTTTTTACCCGGCCCTGAATCCATCTGACAAATGTTGGCATGGCTGCAACGGCCCTACTAACGATAAAATCGAATTGCTGATTTAACTGCTCTACTCTACTGTGACTTGTTGTAACATTATCTAATTCTAATCCTGCCACAACCTCATCAACAACCTTTATTTTCTTACCGATAGCATCTACCAAGGTAAATTTACAGTTTGGAAAAAGAATTGCCAGCGGTATTCCGGGAAAGCCTCCCCCGGTGCCAACATCCAAAATAGTAGCACCATCCTCAAAGGAATAAACCTTGGCAATTCCCAAAGAATGCAGCACATGTCTGAGATATAGTTCATCAATATCTTTTCTCGAAACCACATTTATTTTGGAATTCCAATCTTTGTATAAATACTCAAGCTTTTCAAATCTTTCTTTTTGTATATCTGTTAAATTTGGAAAATATTTAAATAAAATATCGGCTTGCATATGTATCTTTGTCATTTATCAAATGTAATACTTTAGATTGTACACCTTCTAAATCTCTTTTTTGAACGTATGATTTATTGCAATTTTTCGTTATCAATAGAAAGAATATATTCTTATGGAGGCTCCCTCAATTAAATTCTCCCGAAAAGATTCGGCCCAATTTTTTAAGACTCTAAATAAAAGAGTAAATAATTATTTTAAAGAAAACAAAATAAAGAAAACTGGAAATTGGAAACTCTATCTAAAATCAGGGGTGATGTTTGCCCTTTTTTTTGCTCCTTATTTCTTAATTCTAACCCTAAATCTACCCAATTGGGCTAATCTATTATTAACCATCACCATGGGGGTAGGAATGGCCGGTGTTGGTATGAATGTGATGCATGATGGAAATCACGGCTCCTATTCCACCAAAAAATGGGTAAATAAAATAATGGGTAGCAGCATCTATATATTGGCTGGTAATGTGTACAATTGGCAAGTACAACACAATGTTTTACACCATACCTACACCAACATCCATCATCATGATGAAGATTTAGAAGCCGGTAGAATTTTAAGGTTTTCTAAACATGCGAAATGGCATCGTTTCCATAAATTTCAGCACTACTACTCTATCTTTCTCTACGGATTATTGACCTTCAATTGGGCGTTGACTACCGATTTTATGCAAATGTATCGATATACGAAGAGGAAACTATCGTATGGCAAGTTTCCAAATCCATTTCTGAACTGGAGCGTACTTGTAGTTACCAAATTGATTTATCTTACTATATGGATTATAATTCCCATGTTAATTTTAGACATCGCCTGGTGGAAAATATTAATTGGCTTCTTTGTGATGCACTATGTGGCCGGAGTCATCCTAAGTGTTGTGTTCCAGTTGGCTCATGTTGTCAATGAAGCGGAAACTCCTCTTCCCGATGCAGATGGCACCATGAAGAATACCTGGGCTATTCATCAACTAGCGACTACAGTAAATTTTGGCACAAAAAACAGATTGGTAAATTGGTTTACTGGTGGCCTTAACCATCAGGTTGAACACCATATTTTTCCCAATATCAGTCATATACACTACACAAAAATTGCTCAAATTGTTAAACAAACAGCAAATGAGTTTAATTTACCGTATAACGAGTACAACACAACAAGAAAAGCTATAATTTCGCATTTTCAACACTTAAAAGAATTGGGTAAAAGACCTACCCTTCAATACCAATAAATTTAGAGCTACAATGAGTGATTTATTATCCGATAGAATTAAAAACATGTCTACTTCGGCTACCTTGGCAATGGCTGCCAAGGCTAGAGAACTAAGAAACGCAGGAAAAGATATTATTGGACTAAGCTTGGGCGAGCCAGATTTTAATATACCTGATTTTATAAAAGATGCTGCCAAAAAAGCCATAGACGACAATTATAGTAGTTACTCCCCTGTCGACGGTTACGGTGATTTAAAACAAGCCATATCAAATAAGTTTAGAAGGGACAATAACTTAAACTATAACCTAAATCAGATAGTTGTTTCCACTGGAGCCAAACAGTCCCTAGCCAATGTTGCTATGGTAATTCTCAATAAGGGAGACGAAGTGATTTTACCTGCACCTTACTGGGTTAGCTACAGGGATATTGTGAAATTGGCAGAAGGTGTTCCAGTAGAAGTTCCAACTACCATCGACTCCGATTTTAAGATAACAGCCGAGCAACTAGAAAACGCCATTACACCAAAAACCAAGATGTTATGGTTTAGTTCCCCTTGCAATCCAAGTGGTTCTGTATACAGTCAGACTGAACTAGAAGAAATTGCGGCAGTATTAAAAAAACATCCTGGAATTCTAGTAGTTTCAGATGAAATATACGAACACATCAATTTTAGAGAGCAACACGCAAGTATTGCATCTATAGACGGCATGTACGAACGAACGGTAACAGTAAATGGTGTTTCTAAGGCATTTGCCATGACCGGGTGGCGTATCGGATACATAGGTGCACCAGAATGGCTGGCAAAAGCTTGTACAAAATTTCAAGGTCAGATTACCAGTGGTGCAAATGCGATTGCACAAAGAGCAACTATTGAAGCCCTAAACGCGCCGGTGAGTAAAATTCAATACATGATTGATGAATTTCATAAAAGAAGAGATTTATTGCTAGAACTTCTTGGGTCTATTGAAGGTTTTAAACTCAATATCCCAGAAGGTGCCTTCTATGTTTTTCCAGACATATCATGGTTTTTCGGCAAAACAATTGGAGACAAAACAATAAATGATGCCTCCGATTTTGCCCTGTTTCTTCTGGAAAAGGCAAATGTAGCCACCGTTACAGGAGAGGCTTTTGGTAATCCTAATTGTATTCGAATTTCATACGCCGCCTCAGAAAAAGAATTGCGTGAAGCAGTGAAAAGAATTAAGGAAGCTTTGACAGAAGTTGAGTATACTACAAGGTCTTAGGTTCGTTTCCAGAAATATGGGTTTAACAGGATTAAAACTGTAAAAAGTTCTAACCTTCCCGCCAGCATCAAAAAGCCACACCACCATTTTCCAAGGCTTGGAAGACTGCTGAAGTTGCTAACGGGATTTAAATCCCCAAAGGCAGGCCCTACGTTACCCAATGAGGACGCTGCACCTCCTATAGCCGTCATAAAATCGAGGCCCATAGCCCCTAAAACCAAAGCACCAATAATAAAGAGTAACATATACAGCACAAAAAAGGCAATAATATTGTAGACTATATGCTCACTAACCGTTTTGTTATTAAAACGCACAGGGATAATAGCACTGGGGTGTAGCGTTCTTTTAAACTCTAACAACCCATTTTTTATAATGAGAATATGGCGCATGACCTTTATTCCTCCCGCTGTAGAACCTGCAGACCCGCCCATAAACATAAGCCCAAAAAAGAATACCGTTAAAAAAGAGGTCCATGCAGTAAAATCTGCAGTCACAAATCCTGTGGTAGTGATTACCGCAATAACCTGAAAGAGACCATGTCTAAAAGCACTTTCTGCCATTCCAAAAGGCATTGGATGAAAATCGGATACTTCCACGTTTGCCTTAAAAAAAATAACCAGGCTTGTCAATAAAACAAAAAGTAAGATGAGTCCTGAATAAAACTTGAATTCTTCATCCCTCAGAATTCGTTGAATATTCCCCTTAAAAGCAAAATAACTCAAAACAAAATTAGAGCCTGCCAAGAACATAAAGAAAATGACAATGTACTGTATTAGTGGTTCATTGTTCCAATATGCCAGACTCGCATTTTTTGTAGAAAAACCACCTGTTGACAGTGTTGCCATAGAATGGTTAATTGCATCAAAAAAGGACATTCCAGCAATACTTAAAAGAATTGTCTCTGCTGCGGTATATCCCACATAAATCAACCAAAGTCTTTTTGCTGTGTCTGTGATTCGAGGATGAAGTTTGTCTGCATTAGGTCCGGGGGCCTCTGCAGAAAACAATTGCATACCTCCAATTCCCAATAAGGGTAAAATAGCTATGGCAAGAACAATAATTCCCATTCCTCCTATCCAATGAGTTAGACTGCGCCAAAATAATATCCCTTTTGGCAGACTCTCAATATCATTTAAAATAGAGGCTCCGGTCGTAGTATAGCCCGATATAGTTTCAAAAAAAGCATTGGTGAAATTGGGAATCGCTCCGCTCAATAAGTAAGGTAATACACCAGAGCCAGACATGACCAACCATCCCAAAGCAACAATAATATAACCCTCCTTTCTTTTGACCTCTTTTTGATGACCTCTAGTATAAAACATGGCCACTATCCCAAGCAATTGTGTAAGAATAGCAGCAAGCGTTATTTCCAAAGTAACACCATCTGCATATATACCACTAATCAAGGCAGCAATAAGCATAAAACTGCCATTAAACAAAAGTAATAGACCCATTAAATGGATTATGATCCTATAATTAAAACCCATTGTCTTTTAAATTAGTGGCTGGCAAATTTGTAGATTGATACAGTTATTAAAATTCATAACTAGATAAAGAGTCGTTCTATTTTACTTATAGAATCTGGCAAACAACATACCACGACTCTATCACCCTCCAGTATTTTAAAGTCTCCCAAGGCTATAAACCCTTCACCGTTTCTTACAACACCTCCTATTATTGCTGCCCTTGGAAAGTCGAGCTCCTTTATCAACTGTCCATTCACCTTGGATGTTTCTTTAACCTCAAATTCCAGGATTTCAGCATTTAAATTGTTGAGTCGTGTCAATGCCACTACCTCTCCTCTTCTTATGTACCTGAAAATATTATTTGCTGCCAGGAGTTTCTTATTTATAAGTGTATCTACACCGATGGATTGTGATAGTTGAAAGTAATCCATATTCTCAACCAGAGCAATAGTCTTTTTGATATTCTTAGAGCGTGCCATAAGACAAGACATAATGTTGGTCTCTGAATTTCCCGTGACAGCAATAAAAGCATCCATAGATTCTAAACTCTCTTCCTCCAATAATTCGACATTCCTGCCATCCCCATTTATCACTAAAGCATTTGGAAGTCTATCTGCGAGATCAAAAGCTTTATCCTTGTTTTTCTCCAGAAGTTTTACGTTGAATTTTTTAACACATAAATCCCTTGCAGCATTAAATCCTACCTTACTCCCTCCTAAGATCATCACATTCCTTATCTCCTCTTTTTTCTTCCCAGTAAGTTTATACAACTCATCTACACCCTTTTTATCCGTAACAAAATAGACCTGATCCTTATATTTAAAAATCGTATCTCCCCTGGGTATTACTGTAAATTGTGTTCCTACCCTCTGCATGGCAATGGGCATAAAATGCAGCTCTGGAAATATTTTTGCAGCTTCTTTTACAGACTTGCCAATGAAAGGAGCTCCTTTTGGAAGTGCCACCCCTACCATAATTAAAGCACCATCCTCGAATTCATAGGTATCGAAAAAAGCAGACTGATTTAGTAAAAGCTGAATTTCACTGGCAGCTAGCTCTTCTGGTGAAATGAGTTCATCTATCCCTAATTGTTTAAATTGGATGACATCTTTATTTACTATAAATTCGGTATTTGAGATTCTTGCAATGGTTTGCTTACAACCTAATTGCTTCGCAAGTAAACACAAGGTGATATTAGTAGTCTCCGAAGAAGTTACTCCGATGACCAAATCTGAATCCTCTACCTTGGCCTCTTTCAAGACCGAAATTGACGTAGCATCTCCCTTTAAAACTTTTATATCCAGGTGGTTATCTGCATAGGTAAGGCTTTCTTTTCTGGAATCGATAAGAATAATATTCTGAGATTCATACGATAACAGTTTAGCTAAATGAAAACCAACTTCACCAGCTCCAGCAATAATTATTCTCATCGATAGAATTTAAATATTATGCCCATGAAGGGCGTATGTGAGAATCGCATTTAAATAACAAGCCGTTTAAGCTCACAATTAATGATTTGAAGGTATTTTACAGCAAAATTACGCAAATTTATTTTTAAAGGTCATGGCACACCCTCCTAATTTTGAGTCAAATATTCTGGGAATATCTGGTAAACTCTAAAAGTCTGTGGAAGCATTATAGTATCTTTGGCAAAAAATTAGACAATGTCTAAAAAAGTGAATCCCTATAAATCTTCGGAACTAGGCAAAAAAGAACAGGTTACCCAAATGTTCGATACGATTTCATCGAACTACGACGACCTCAACAGAGTAATTTCCTTCGGAATAGACATCAAATGGCGGAAACGCTTGGTTAACCTTTTAAAATCAAAACAGCCAAAACGCATTTTGGACATCGCCACTGGTACTGGAGATTTAGCAATAGCCCTGGTCGATACTGGCGCTGAAGAAATTATTGGCCTGGATATTTCCAAAGGAATGTTGGATATTGGAAAGAAAAAAGTACTAGAAAAAGAGCTAAGCTCGCAGATTAAAATGATCCTTGGGGATAGTGAAGCGTTACCCTTTTCGGACAACTACTTTGATGCTATTACGGTTGCTTTTGGCGTCCGGAATTTTGAGGACTTGGAAGCCGGGCTAGCAGAGATTTATAGGGTCCTAAAACCCAAAGGAAATCTGGCAGTTTTAGAAACTTCTGTACCCACTAAATTTCCATTTAAACAAGGCTATTTTTTATATTCAAAATACATACTTCCAACCATTGGACGGTTATTTTCTAAGGACCGTTCGGCCTATGCCTATCTTTCAGAATCTGCTGCCAACTTTCCTTATGGCGAAGACTTCAACAATATTTTGGGCAAAATAGGGTTTATAGCTATGGAGAACAAACCACAGACCTTTGGTGTTGCCTCTATTTATATAGCTACAAAGTAGAAAAATGAAGTATTACTTAGTTTTTTTTATTGGCTTTGCATTCATATGCAGCCATACTTTACATGCTCAATTTAATGAGAAACCTATTATTAATCTCGAAAATGAAGACAAGGCATTTTTAAATTGGGGATACTTTTTAGGTTTTAATCAATACGATTTCAAGTTCGATTACAAGGAGAATCAGGACGATATCCTGGTGGAGAAATCTATAGGTTTTAATGTTGGTCTAATTGGAGAGATGCGAATCAATAATCATTTTGATTTACGTTTTGAACCTGGGCTGTATTATACCACGAGAACTCTAGGATATACGGGGTTTACAGAAACCAATGACGCCATCAGAGAGGTCAAATCTACCTATATAAATTTTCCTTTGCTTTTAAAAGCAAGCGCCAAAAGGCTTGGAAATTGGAAGCCCTTTATTGTTGGTGGTGCCTCAGCATCCTTAAACTTGGGAAGTAATGAAAAAAGTTTAGATGATAATAGCAGTGGTACCTTTCGGATGAAAAAAACGGTTTACAATTGGGAAATAGGATTCGGCATTGACTTTTATACCGAGTATTTCAAGTTTTCTCCTTCCGTTCGTGGTATTTTCGCTATTACCGATGAACTTGTTCCAGACAACGATCCTAACAGCCCGTGGACCGGGAATATTGATGCTTTAAGAACAAGAGGCGTATTCGTAAACTTTACATTTGAATAACCATTTAAATAAGAGTCAAGAAGCATTTTGTCTCCTGATTTCACCCAAAAAAATGGCAGCTGCAGAACCTACATTTAGACTTTCTGCCGAGGGCGACCCATACTGTGGAATGCTTACTTCTTGATGAACTATTGCCTGCAATTTTTGGGAAAT
>CAZWPZ010000327.1:0-14168 GCA_964636005.1 uncultured Eudoraea sp. | reverse complement strand
AGTTGAAGAGCCGAATGAAGAAATATCTCTTTCTGAAGCTAGAAAGATTGAACCAGACTTCGAGGTTGGAGAAGATGTGTCTGAAGAAGTAAAGTTGATTGATTTAGGAAGAAGAGCGATTTTGGCATTGAGACAAAACCTTATTTCTAAAATTCATGAGCACGACAATACCACTATTTACAAGCAATTTAAAGATCTAGAAGGGGAAATATATACGGCAGAGGTACACCATATAAGACATAAGGCAATTATTTTATTGGATGATGAAGGAAACGAAATAATATTACCCAAGGACAAACAAATACCTTCTGATTTTTTCCGAAAAGGAGACAATGTCCGCGGAATTATTGAGAGTGTAGAACTGAAAGGAAGTAAGCCCATGATAATTATGTCAAGGACTTCACCTCTCTTTTTAGAGCAGTTGTTTTTTCAGGAAATACCCGAAGTTTTTGATGGCTTAATTAGCATTAAGAAGGCAGTGCGTATTCCTGGTGAAAAGGCCAAGGTTGCTGTAGATTCATATGACGATAGAATAGACCCAGTCGGAGCCTGCGTTGGGATGAAAGGTAGTAGAATACATGGTATTGTAAGGGAATTAGGAAATGAGAATATTGATGTAATAAATTGGACAAATAAT
The DNA here is from genome assembly GCA_964636005.1 of uncultured Eudoraea sp. Taxonomy (GTDB): domain Bacteria; phylum Bacteroidota; class Bacteroidia; order Flavobacteriales; family Flavobacteriaceae; genus Eudoraea. The sequence goes on along the minus strand of CAZWPZ010000327.1, from coordinate 13,531 downwards.
CCTCAACTATTAGTAACCAGAGCTCTTAGTCCGGCTCGGGTTTCTACAGTTTCATTAAATGATGAGAAGAAGACGGCTCAGGTCTATCTGAGACCAGAGGAGGTGTCTAAGGCCATTGGTAGAGGAGGGCACAACATCCGTTTGGCTGGTCAGTTAACAGGATATGAAATAGATGTCTTCAGAGAAGGTGTAGAGGAAGATGTTGAGTTAATCGAGTTCTCCGACGAAATAGAAGGTTGGATAATTGAAGAACTGAAGAAAATCGGACTAGATACCGCTCGAAGTGTATTGGAGCAGGATATTGATGACTTGGTCAAACGAACCGATTTGGAAGAGGAGACGATTTCGGACGTGGTTAGAATACTTAAAGAAGAATTTGAAGATTAAGCTATATATTAGCATTTTTAAAATAGAGAGTAAACAAATTTTATGGCAGACAATGCAACAATAAGGCTTAATAAAGTCTTGAGAGAACTTAATATATCATTAGATAGGGCAGTTGACTATCTGGCTTCTCAAGGATACAAGGTGGAGGCTAGACCTACAACAAAGATATCTGAAGATGTACACCAGGTTCTCTTGGATGAGTTTCAGACCGATATGAGCAAAAAAGTTGCGTCAAAAGAAGTTGGAGAGGAGAAGCGTAAGGAGAAAGAGGCTATAAGATCGCAGCTAGAACAAGAACAGGAAGAAAGACGGCTCGAAAGGGAAAAAAGAGCGGCTTCTAGAGAAATTGTAAAAGCTAAGGTCGAATTATCGGGTCCAAAGAAAGTCGGTAAAATCGATTTAAATCCTAAAAAGAAAGAAGAAGCGGTAGTTGAGGAGGCACCTAAAGCAGAAGAGAAGCCAGTCGAAGCCAAGAAGGATGTGAAACCAACGGAACAAGAGGCTGTTAAGTCAGAGGTTCCCAAGGAAGATATTCCCAAGAATAAGACGGAAGCCAAGAAAGAGGAAACATCTAAGCCAGATGAACCTGAGGCCATAACAACGCAATATAAAAAGCTTTCCGGGCCAAAAATTATGGGGGATAAAATAGATCTCTCAAAATTTGAGAAGCCAAAAAAGAAGAAAGAAGCTCCAAAGGAAAATGCCGATACTTCCGATAAGAAAAAGCGAAGAAGAAGAATAGTAAGCAGTAACGGTGGACCTGGAAATAAGGGTCGGGGTGCTGCAAAGAAAGGACAGCGCTTTAATACGGCACCAAAGGTGGAGCCTACAGAAGAAGAAGTACAAAAACAAGTTCGAGAGACTTTAGAGAAGCTTCAAGGAAAATCCAAGAAAGGAAAAGGAGCGAAGTACCGAAGAGATAAAAGGGATCAGCACAGACAACAGACAGAAAAGGATCTTGAGCAACAAGAATTAGAGAGCAAAACTCTAAAAGTAACCGAATTCGTTACCGTTGGAGAAGTAGCTACTATGATGGATGTGGCTTCTACTGAAATTATTTCTGCATGTATGTCCTTAGGAATAATGGTTACCATGAACCAGCGTTTGGATGCTGAAACACTTTCTATTGTTGCTGATGAATTTGGATATGAAGTAGAGTTTATAACTGCAGACCTGGAAGAAACCATCGAAGAAGAGGTTGATGCGCCAGAAGACTTGAGACCAAGAGCGCCTATTGTAACGGTAATGGGGCACGTAGATCATGGAAAGACCTCCTTATTGGATCATATACGCGAAGAAAATGTTATTGCCGGCGAAAGTGGAGGAATAACGCAACATATTGGTGCTTATGGGGTAAGCCTTGAAGGAGGGCAGAAGATTACCTTTTTAGATACGCCTGGTCACGAAGCGTTTACTGCAATGCGGGCAAGAGGAGCACAGGTGACGGATATTGCCATAATTGTTGTTGCTGCGGATGACGATATAATGCCACAAACTAAAGAGGCAATTAGTCATGCCCAAGCGGCAGGTGTGCCCATTGTTTTTGCCATTAATAAAATAGACAGACCTACTGCCAATCCTGATAAGATAAAAGAAGGTTTGGCTGCGATGAATTTATTAGTGGAAGATTGGGGAGGTAAGATTCAATCACACGATATCTCTGCTAAGACAGGTCAGGGAGTAAAAGAGCTCCTAGAAAAAGTCTTGCTGGAGGCAGAACTATTGGAGTTAAAAGCGAATCCAGATAAACTTGCATCAGGAACTGTTGTTGAAGCATTTTTAGATAAGGGAAGAGGCTATGTCAGCACTATCTTGGTACAGGCGGGAACCTTAAAAGTTGGAGATTATGTTTTGGCAGGTACCTGTAGCGGGAAAGTAAAGGCCATGCAAGATGAAAGAGGTAAGGGAGTTAAGAAGGTAGGTCCTTCTACCCCCATTTCTATTCTTGGATTAGACGGGGCGCCACAGGCTGGAGATAAGTTTAATGTTTTCGATGACGAGAAGGAAGCAAAACAGATTGCAGCCAAAAGAAGTCAGCTACAACGAGAACAATCGGTGCGTACGCAACGACATATAACACTGGATGAGATAGGCAGACGTATAGCATTAGGAGACTTTAAAGAATTGAATATAATTCTTAAAGGTGATGTGGATGGTTCTGTGGAGGCTCTTACCGATTCATTCCAGAAATTGTCTACCGATGAGATTCAGGTTAATATTATACACAAAGGAGTAGGAGCAATAACGGAATCTGATGTACTACTTGCTTCTGCCTCAGATGCTATTGTTATTGGTTTTAATGTCAGACCAATGGGTAATGCCAGAGATATAGCTGATAAGGAGGAAATCGATATCCGCATGTACAGTATTATTTACGATGCTATCAACGACCTGAAAGATGCTATGGAAGGAATGTTATCTCCTGAAATGAAGGAAGAAATAACAGGTACTGCAGAGATTCGCGAGACATTTAAGATATCAAAAATTGGTACGATTGCAGGATGTATGGTGACCAATGGTAAAATATACAGAAATTCGAACATTAGACTCATTAGAGATGGTGTTGTGATATTTACCAGTGTCTTAGCTTCTTTAAAACGATTTAAAGACGACGTGAAAGAAGTTTCAAAAGGCTATGATTGTGGTCTGCAAATTAAAAACTACAATGATATAAAAGAAGGCGATATCGTTGAGGCATTCCAAGAAGTAGCCGTAAAGAAAAAGCTATAACAAATTGTAGAAAAGTTGATGGATTAACCCATCTTTGATAAAAAAAGACGACTAATTAGGTCGTCTTTTTTGGTTTTAATATTATAGACTCAGGATACTTTTGCCGTACTTCATTGAACTTTCGCTCTGCCTCTAATTTAGTCCTGAATCTTCCTAGTTGGACCCTATAGGTAGGAGAGTCAAAAATAATTTTTGATGGAAGATCAGCGAAATCTATCTTAACCTGTTCCTTTAATTCTTCTGCTTTTGAATAAGAGCCAAAACCCACTTGAATAGTATAAAAAGACATGTTTGCATTACTGGTTTTGTAAACCTCTAATAGCTTCGTTATGGAGGGGTCTTGTTCAATGGATATATTGCCATTCTGAGCCTGACTTGTACATATAAGACCTAGTGTAAACACTGTAATAAATATAGTTTTCATAACAAATAGAATTATAATAATCTGTCTAATTGACAAAAGTAAATCTTTGAACCTTAAACAAAACAAATATTCTTTATTTAGAATTATTATAAATTGTAAATTATCAATCCATTAACATTTCCAAAATAAAGTCAAAGTCTTATTTTTGTCGTCAATTTCAGCGGCGATAAATTACCTTTTTTTACGCTTTATTAACAGTAATTATCGTGCCAGAATTAGGATAGAAATATTTTAAATATGAAAAAGGTTCCGTACCGCGATCAGATTTCTAAGTTTTTAGGTTATAGTCTAGTATTTTTTCTTTTATTTTCCACATCTCTTTTTTCTCAAGATGTAGCGGTTGAGCAAGCTTCTGAAGTTGCTCAGGCTGGTGAAGAAGTTGAAGCAACTTCTGGTGCTGGAGACGCTGCAAAAGGAAAGCAGTTGTTTAATCAGAATTGTGCAGCATGTCATGCGCTCAATCGTAAAATGACTGGTCCTGCTTTGGCCAATGTGGAGGCAAGACTTGCCGAAGAAGAAGGTCTGGACAAGGAATGGTTGTATCAATGGATTAAGAATAGTCCGGGTATGATCAGCGCTGGCGATAGTTATGCTCTGAAAATATACGCAGAATACAACCAAGCAGCCATGACTGCTTTTCCGACATTATCCAATGCAGATATTGACGATATCCTGGCTTATACAGCAGCACCACCTCCGGCGCCTGTGGCTGCAGCTGCAGGAACGGTGGCAACAACCGATTCTTCCTCTTCTTCCGGAATATCCAATGAAGTAATTTTAGGGGCACTTGCATTGATTTTGGCATTGTTGATAATGATGTTGATTCTGGTGAACAACACCCTGAAGCGAATTGCAGAAGCAAATGGTATTGCCTTAGAGCAGGAAAAAGCAGCCAAAAGACTTCCGTTATGGAAGGCATTTGCTAAGAATCAATTTTTAGTTCTTGTGAGTGTGATCTTTTTGCTTTTGTCTGGGGCGTATTTTGCCTATGGTTGGATGATGCAAGTGGGCGTAGATCAGGGGTATGCACCAATACAACCGATACACTATTCTCATAAGATCCATGCTGGCGATAACAAAATAGAGTGTAAATACTGTCACTCCTCTGCCAGAGTTTCGAAACATTCTGGAATACCTTCCTTAAACGTATGTATGAATTGTCATAAATCCATTTACGAGTACAAAGGGAATCCTGAAGGACCTACTGCTGAAGATTTGGCAAATGGGTACACGAATGAGTTTTATACAGGAGAAATAAAGAAGCTGTACAAGGCTGTAGGTTGGGATGAAGAAAATCAAAAATATACAGGCGAAAGCCAACCCGTAGAATGGGTTAGAATTCATAACCTACCTGATTTGGCATATTTTAATCACTCGCAACATGTTTCCGTTGCTGGAATAGAATGTCAGACCTGTCATGGTCCTGTGGAAGAGATGGAGATTATGTACCAATATTCTCCTTTAACCATGGGGTGGTGTATAAATTGTCACAGAGAGACGAATGTTAAAGTAGAAGACAACGAATATTATGCAAAAATTCATGAGGAGTTGTCTAAAAAATATGGTGTAGAAAATTTAACCGCCGCAGATCTTGGTGGATTAGAATGTGGCAAATGTCACTATTAATAAAATTATTGAGCATCTAATTATAGATATAAAGTATGGCATCAAAAAAGTATTGGAAAAGCGAGGTGGAGTTAAATCCCAACGATTCCATGGTTGAGGCGCTAAGACAAAATGAGTTTGTGGAAGAGATTCCTACGGATCAGTTTTTAGGAAATAAGGACGGATTGTCTGATACCTCTACCAATAGAAGAGACTTTTTGAAATATATTGGTTTTAGCACAGCGGCAGCATCTATAGCTGCATGTGAAGGACCAGTAAGGAAGTCTATTCCTTATGTGATACAGCCCGAGCAAATAGTTCCGGGTGTTGCAAATTATTATGCCACTACTATTGCAGACGGGTATGATTTTGCCAGTATTCTGGTAAAGACTAGAGAAGGAAGGCCTATAAAGATTGAAAATAACAAGGAAGCCAAAGTTAATGGTACTTCTAATGCCAGAATACAGGCTTCAGTTCTTTCTTTATATGACAGTACAAGATTGCAGGGACCTGTTTCGAATGGGGAGCCTATTGGTTGGGATAGTCTGGATGCTACGGTAAAGAGTACTTTGAATAAATTGAAAGCTTCTGGAAAACAGATTGCTTTACTTACCCAAACCTATGCGAGTCCTTCTACTTCTAAATTGATCAAAGAGTTTCAGGAGGCTTATGGAAATGTTACTCACGTTACCTACGATGCGGTAAGTCATGACGCGGCTCTATCGGCATTCGAAGCTAAGTACGGCGAAAGGGCTTTGGCGGAATATGATTTTGAACAAGCGGACGTTATCGTTTCCTTTGGTGCAGATTTCTTAGGAGATTGGCAAGGTGGTAGTTTTGACGGTGGTTATGCAAAGGGAAGAGTGCCAAAAATGGGCAAGATGTCTCGCCATATACAGGTAGAATCACTGATGTCTTTGACAGGTGCAAATGCAGATAAAAGAATTCCTGTAAAACCATCAGAGCAAAAACGAGCCTTAGCATACCTTTACGGGAAACTAAATAATTCCAATGTTAATACGGATTTGCCAGATACGCTTAAAACAACCATTGATCTGATATCTGCTGAAATAAAGAAAGCGGGTAATAAGGCTGTTGTCGTAACGGGTATTGATGATGTTAACGCCCAAAGCTTGGTTCTTGGAATTAATGAAATGTTGGGAAGTAAGGCATTTAAGCCTGAAACACCACGATATACGCGTCAAGGTAGTAATGCGGCAGTGAACGCATTAATTGCAGACATGAAAGCGGGCATTGTTGGTGCTTTGCTTATGGATGGGGTTAATCCATCCTATACCTTGCCAAATGCTGCAGAATTCAATGAGGCCTTAGGAGGTGTGGAATTGTCCGTTCTTTTTTCTACCAATTGGAATGAGACGGCCGAAAATGTACAGCATACCGCGGCTTCAAACCATTATTTAGAATCTTGGGGGGATGCAGAGTTGGTAAAGGGGCATTTTAGTTTGATGCAGCCAACAATTAAAGAACTTTTTGATACCAGACAGTTCCAACAAGCGCTTCTAAACTGGTTGGATAAAGATATCTCTTACTATCAGTATATTAAAGATACATGGACCGATGCTATTTTAAATGGTGCCTCATGGAATAAAACCCTTCATGATGGTGTTTTTGTGGCACCGGCTGACGCATCTGATCCTGAGATGGCACTCAATACGAAACAAGAAGTAGATGAGAATTCCGAAGCTGAGGAAACTACAGTTTCTTCGTTAAGCACTGCAGTAAGTGCTTTAGCGGGTGCCGCTAGTAGCGATATGGAGTTGGTGTTGTATTCAAAAACGGGTATGGGAGACGGACAACAAGCTTCGAACCCATGGCTGCAAGAATTTCCAGATCCTATCACAAGAGTTTCATGGGATAATTACGTGACTATTTCAAGACAAGATGCTAATGCATTAGGATTGATCAACGAAAATGTTGCTAATGGAGGATTAGATGGTAGTTATGCAAAACTTACCGTAGACGGAACGAGTATTGACAAGGTTCCTGTTATCATTCAGCCAGGACAGGCTTCCGGTAGTCTTGGGATTTCCTTTGGCTATGGCAAAAAGGCTGGAATGAAATCGGAGATGCAAACTGGTGTTAACGCATACGCCCTTTATAAAGGGTTTAGTAATGTACAATCGGTTAGTATTGAAAAGGCTTCAGGTATGCATGAATTTGCCTGTGTGCAATTGCACAATACACTAATGGGAAGGGGTGATATCATAAAAGAAACTACTTTAGAGATATTTAATACTAGAGATCATTCAGAATGGAATCATGTACCTCAAGTTTCCTTAAATCATCAGGAAGTTGATGCAACATCGGTAGATTTATGGGATAGTTTTGATAGATCCATAGGGCATCATTTTAATATGTCAATTGATCTGAATGCTTGTACAGGATGTGGGGCTTGTGTTATCGCTTGCCACGCGGAGAACAATGTTCCTGTTGTTGGAAAACAGGAAGTTCGCAAATCAAGAGACATGCATTGGCTGAGAATAGATAGATACTATTCCTCGGAGGATACATTTGACCAAGATACTTCTAAAAAGGAAGGACTTAATGGTGCGATGGAGTCTAAAGCTGGATTTGAAGAAATGGAAACGGCTGCGGTGAATCCACAGGTAGCATTTCAACCAGTAATGTGTCAGCATTGTAATCATGCACCTTGTGAAACGGTTTGTCCTGTAGCAGCAACCTCACACAGTAAACAAGGTCAGAACCATATGGCTTACAACAGATGTGTAGGAACGCGTTACTGTGCCAACAACTGTCCGTATAAAGTAAGACGATTTAATTGGTTCTTAACCAACAATAATGATGAGTTCGACTATCATTTTAATAATGATTTAGGGAAAATGGTTATTAACCCTGATGTAACGGTACGTTCAAGAGGGGTTATCGAAAAATGCTCTCTATGTATTCAAATGACTCAAAAAACTATTCTTGATGCTAAACGAGAAGGAAGGGTAATTAAAGATGGTGAATTCCAGACGGCTTGTTCAAATGCCTGTAGTAGTGGAGCTATTGTCTTTGGAGATTCAAATGATGAGGAGAGCAAAGTAGTAGAATTAAAGAAAAGTGATAGAATGTATCACTTATTGGAAAGTGTAGGAACAAAACCAAATGTATTTTATCATGTTAAAGTGAGAAATACAAACGAAGCTTAATAAACAAAGAATACAACTATAATAAAACTATATGGCGTCGCATTACGAAGCACCAATACGTAAACCCTTAGTTCTTGGAGACAAAGGCTACCATGAAGTCTCGGTAGATATTGCCGCACCGGTTGAAGGAAGGGCTAATAAAATGTGGTGGATTGTCTTTTCCATTGCTTTAGCAGCATTTCTTTGGGGTGTTGGGGCAATTATTTATACTGTTTCTACAGGGATAGGGACCTGGGGTTTAAATAAAACAGTAAACTGGGCATGGGATATTACCAACTTCGTTTGGTGGGTAGGTATTGGTCATGCTGGGACGTTAATTTCTGCTGTACTATTACTATTCCGCCAAAAATGGAGAATGGCTATCAACAGATCTGCAGAAGCAATGACAATATTTTCAGTTATTCAGGCAGGATTGTTCCCTATTATCCACATGGGTAGGCCTTGGTTGGCCTATTGGGTAGTTCCAATTCCAAATCAATTTGGCTCTTTATGGGTGAACTTTAATTCTCCTCTTCTGTGGGATGTATTTGCGATATCTACCTATTTGTCTGTTTCATTAGTTTTTTGGTGGACAGGTTTATTGCCAGATTTTGGTATGCTAAGAGACCGCGCGATAAAGCCATTCCAAAAGAAGATATATGGGTTATTGAGCTTTGGATGGACTGGAAGAGCAAAAGATTGGCAGCGTTTTGAGGAGGTTTCCTTAGTATTAGCTGGTTTGGCTACACCACTTGTATTGTCTGTACACACTATTGTATCCTTTGATTTTGCCACCTCAGTAATACCAGGATGGCATACAACTATATTTCCACCATACTTTGTTGCAGGAGCAATCTTTTCTGGTTTTGCAATGGTTCAAACCCTTCTTATAATAATGAGGAAGGTGAGCCATTTGGAAGACTATATCACTGTACAGCATATAGAACTGATGAACATTATTATTATGATTACAGGTTCTATTGTTGGTTGTGCCTATATAACAGAGTTGTTTATAGCGTGGTATTCTGGAGTGGAATATGAACAATATGCTTTTCTTAACAGAGCAACCGGTCCCTATTGGTGGGCTTATCTCTTGATGATGAGTTGTAATGTGGTTTCACCTCAGGTCATGTGGTTTAAGAAAATTAGAACTAGTATCGTAATTTCCTTTATTATTTCTATTGTAGTTAACATTGGTATGTGGTTTGAGCGGTTTGTTATTATTGTGACTTCCTTGCACAGAGATTACTTGCCATCATCTTGGACGATGTTCTCACCAACTTTTGTGGACATTGGGATTTTTATTGGAACCATAGGATTCTTCTTCGTATTGTTCCTTTTATATTCCAGAACCTTTCCAGTTATTGCTCAAGCTGAAGTAAAGTCTATACTCAAGTCTTCTGGCGACAGGTATAAAAAATTAAGAGATGCAGGAGAGCCTCTATATACTATTAAGAAAAATGGTATTGTTAGAGAGACGATTTTAGGGGAGGAAACGCAAGAAGACGTATCCCAGGAAAACGAACAAGCAGAAGACCGATTAAATAATAAAAAATAATTATGGCGGCAACAATTATTCATGCTTATTACGACGACGACGATGTTTTAATGCATGCGGTAAAGCGTATTAAAGCAAAAAAATTACATATAGAAGAGGTGTATTGTCCTTTCCCAGTTCATGGATTGGATAAAGCAATGGGGCTAGAGCCTACCAGAATAGCAATTACATCCTTTATGTACGGCTGTTTGGGTCTAATAGTGGCTATTGTAATGATGAATTTTATTATGATAAAAGATTGGCCAATGGATATAGGAGGGAAGCCAAGTTTTAGTTATATAGAGAATATGCCTGCTTTTGTGCCTGTTATGTTCGAATTAACGGTCTTCTTTGCGGCCCACTTAATGGTTATTACCTTTTATCTGCGAAGTAAGTTATGGCCCTTTAAAGAAGCCGAAAACCCAGATCCCAGATCCACGGATGCTCATTTTATAATGGAAATAGAAGTGCATAACAATGAGGCAGAATTAAAGGATTTGTTGCTCGATACCGGAGCAGTTGAACTGAATATTATTAAAAACAATCATTAAAGAATGAAGCGTTTAATAAGAGTTTTAATGATAGTTGTAGTTATCGGCGCAGTCTACTCTTGTGCAGACTCGAAAAGCCCGAACTATCAATATATGCCCAATATGTATGAACCCGTAGGTTATGAGACCTATCAGGAGGTTGATTTTTTACCTAATGGCTCTGAAGCAATGACTCCGGCGGATAATACTATATCCAGAGGATGGTTGCCTTATGAGTATGCAAATGATTTAGAAGGCAAAGAATTGGCACGTTTACAGCCTAGTCCGCTTGATTCTTTGGCTATGGAAGAAAATTTGGCAACTGGAAAAGAATTGTATGGGATTTATTGTGCTATTTGCCATGGAAATATGGGGAAAGGGCAAGGAAATTTGGTTAAAAGAGAGAAGATTTTAGGAGTGCCGAGTTATGCGGACGCAGCGAGAAATATTACGGTTGGGAGTACGTACCATACCATATATTATGGACTTAACTCGATGGGCTCCTACGCAGGTCAACTGAATACGAAAGAAAGATGGCAAGTATCTGAGTACGTCATGAAATTAAAACAAGACTTAACAAAATAATACATAGAACTATAATATGTACACCTTTTCTAACAGATTAAAAATAGGTTCCATCATTCTAATGGCAATTGGATTGCTGGGAATTGGAATTGGCTTTGTAGCGGTTCCTAGTACAGCGGCAGAAGCAAAAGCTATGGTGGCATCTCATGATGACGGGCATGGAGACGCACATGCTGCCGACGATGCTCATGCTGCATCAGCTGATCACGGAACATCGCATGAGGAACACCTGCTACATCAGTTACAAAACAGACCGTGGGCAGCATTATATGTTGCGGCATTCTTCTTTTTTATGATTTCCCTTGGTGTTTTGGCATTTTATGGGATTCAAAGAGCCGCTCAGGCAGGTTGGTCCCCCTTGTTGTTCAGGGTTATGGAAGGAATTACGGCTTACATTGTTCCTGGAGGAATTGTTGTTTTCACTATTTTGGTGCTGTCTTCTTTACATATGAACCACTTGTTTACTTGGATGGATGCCGATGTAGTAGCTGAAGACGAGCTTTTACAAAATAAATCTGGTTATTTAAACACAACTTTTTTCCTTATACGAGCTGCTATATTTTTAGGAGGTTGGATATTGTATCGTGAAATTTCAAGAAAGCTGTCTATAGCTCAGGATAAATCAGATGACAATAGCAATTTCATTAAAAACTTTAGATGGTCGGTTGGCTTTTTAGTATTCTATCTGGTTACAGAATCCATTATGTCCTGGGATTGGATAATGAGTGTAGACCCGCATTGGTTTAGTACCCTTTTTGGATGGTACGTCTTTGCAAGCATGATTGTTTCGGGAGTTACCGTTATTGCAATGGTTACTATTTATCTCAAGTCTAAAGGATATTTACCAGATGTGAATGATAGTCATATTCACGATTTAGCCAAGTTTATGTTTGGATTTAGCATTTTTTGGACCTATCTGTGGTTTGCGCAATTTATGCTGATTTGGTATGCTAATATTCCGGAGGAAGTGACCTATTTTGTGACAAGAATTGAAGATTACAAGCTACCTTTCTTTGGTATGGTTGCAATGAATTTTGTCTTTCCCCTATTGCTGTTAATGAATAGTGACTACAAACGCGTGAATTGGTTTGTAATAATGGCTGGGATAGTGATTTTGGCAGGGCACTATCTGGATGTGTTCAATATGATAATGCCGGCGACTGTAGGTGATCAGTGGTTTATTGGTCTTCCTGAAATTGGAGCTGTTCTCTTTTTTGCAGGTGCGTTCGTATTCTGGGTATTTAAAGCCCTCACCAATGCCCCATTACAACCTACCAGAAATCCATTTATTGAAGAAAGCAGGCACTTTCATTATTAATAATTTAAAGTATAATATACATATACAATGACGACATTTTTGATCATTTTTGTTTTAGTATTAGTGGCAATTGCAATTTGGCAAATGACCAAAATATTCGAATTGTCAAAGCTAAAGACAGAGGATTCACAAGTGGCAAATGACAAGGATAACCGATATAATGGCTATTTACTTTTTGCTTTTTTAATCTTTATTTACGGAATAACCATCTTTAGTTTTTATAAGTATACTAAAGTTTTATTGCCTGAAGCCGCATCAGAACATGGAGGTGAATACGACTATCTCATGTTGGTGTCTTTTATTATAATCTTCTTTGTGCAAACCATAACACAAGCTTTATTGCATTATTTTGGGTATAAATACAAGGGGGAAAAAGGGAAGAAGGCTTTATTTTTTGCAGATAATGACAGATTAGAATTTATATGGACTATCATTCCTGTAATCGTTCTGGCAGGACTTATCTTATGGGGTCTTTACACCTGGACTAATATTATGGATATTAATGATGAAGATGATCCATTGATTGTCGAATTATATGCTCAACAATTTAATTGGACTGCTCGTTATGGTGGAGAAGATAACGTTCTGGGTGGTGCAAATGTAAGGATGATTGATATCGATAGAGCCAATGTACTTGGTCTTGATGAATCGGACCCAAACACATCTGATGATATAATAGTTAAAGAATTGCATCTTCCGGTTGGTAGGAAAGTTAACTTTAAGATGCGTTCACAAGATGTCCTGCACTCTGCTTATATGCCACATTTCAGAGCACAAATGAATTGCGTGCCTGGAATGATTACGGAGTTTTCATTCACGCCTACGATAACGACAGCCGAAATGCGACTGAACCCTGACGTTGTTGACAAGGTTAAAAGAACAAACAAAATTCGAGCGGAAAGAGCCGCTAACGGAGAAGATAATTCTGATCCATGGGAATTCGACTATATCTTATTGTGTAATAAAATTTGTGGAAAGTCACATTACAATATGCAAATGAAGATTGTGGTCGAAAGTCAGGAAGAATACGAAGAATGGATAAAAAGTCAAAAGACCTTTAGTGAAACTATGGCGTCTATCCAGTAAAATTGCTAAGAAAAAAAAATTAATTTTAAAAAAAATTTAAATTATGTCTGTTACCGCACATGCCCACGTTGACGATCATGCAGAAGATCATGCACATCATCATAAAGAGACATTTGTAACAAAATATATTTTCAGCCAAGATCATAAAATGATTTCAAAACAGTATTTAATTACTGG
>CAZWPZ010000326.1:0-4407 GCA_964636005.1 uncultured Eudoraea sp. | reverse complement strand
CAGCTCCTAAGAGGGTTCCAATGAGCAGAGCCATCAAGGGAGGCGCTTTTTTAACGATAAGTCCGATCACTGCTAAAGGTACCAGAAATAGCCAGCCATTTATGGTGAAGGTCGCGTCTATCGAATTGAGAATGGAGGCCGTATCCGCAATTCCTGTTGTATTCAGATTCAAACCTAGAATAATAAAAACTACTAAGGTAACAAGGATAGTAGGTATAGTAGTATAGGTCATATAGCGTATATGTCCGAACAGGTCTCCACCAGCCATTGCAGGTGCTAAATTGGTGGTGTCGCTTAAGGGAGACATTTTATCTCCAAAATAAGCCCCGGACAATACCGCACCGGCTGTCATCCCGGAAGATATACCTAAGGCGTCCCCAATCCCAACCAAGGCAATGCCTACAGTAGCTGCCGTAGTCCAGCTACTCCCTGTGGCTATCGAAATTATAGCACAAATTACCACACTTGCCGCAAGAAAGATAGTTGGATTTAATATTTGTAGCCCGTAATAAATCATTGCTGGGATGATTCCACTTATGAGCCAGGTACCTGCCAAAGCTCCAACCATTAAAAGAATGAGTAAGGCCCCGGTGGTCGACTTTACATTTTCTGCCACTTCGGCTATCATACTTTTATAGGATGCCTTATTTAAAATACCAACCACAGCAGCCACGGCACCTCCCATCAATAAAATAAATTGATTAGAACCTCCAATAGCGTCATCTCCAAAGACATAAACATTATATGCCAGCATTCCTACAAGTGCAAAGACAGGAATAAGGGCTTCCGTTATACTAAGTTCTCGATTTTCTATTATTACCTCCTGCTGTCTAAATTTTTTGGAACTTTTATCGGCCATATACTTTTGGTTCTGTGGTAATATTACAACATTGACCTTTGTTGTGCAAACATAAGGAGTTAGTTCATCAGCTTCCCTATGCTCTCTTTCTTTAAAATATTGAGCTGGATCATACAGTCTGCCATTAATTCAAATGTCCTTTCGATATTGTGATCAAGACCTACAGAAATTCGCAAAAGTCCTTCTGTCAATCCCATTTCCTTCTGTTCTTCTAAGGGTATTTCGGAAGAAGTGGAGGTGCCAGGGGCACTAAACAAGGTTTTATAGAAGCCTAAACTGACTGCCAGATAACCAAGATTTAGATTTTGCATAGCCTCCATAAGCTTATTGGCTTTATCCAAACTACCAATATCTATGGTCAAGATACCCCCAAAACCAAATGCCTCGTTATACAAGGATTTCATTGTTGTATGGCCTAGATGGGAGGGGAGACCTGGGTAGACGACTTTAAGTCCGGCTTGCTCAAACCTACTGGCAAGGTAAAGCGCGTTATTGCTGTGTTTTTGCATTCGAATGTGCAAGGTTCTCATATTCTTCAAAATGGATGCTGCCCTATAACTATCCAAGGTACTACCCAGTAACATTCCCGTACCTGAATTTACATCCTTTAGTTGAAGACAAAACTCTTTTGAAGCGCAAATAGCTCCTGCAACACCATCGCTTGTACCGTTTATAAACTTTGTAAGGCTCTGAATAACAACATCCGCACCTAGTTTAGCAGGAGTAATACTCAAAGGCGAAAAGGTATTATCTACCACCAAAGGAATAGCAGCGTTTTTGGTAATATTCGCTATACCAATTAAATCGGCAACCTCTAGGAGAGGGTTACTAACCGACTCACAAAAGACCATTTTGGTGTTCGGTTGTATGGCATTTTTGATAGAATTTAAGTCGGTAATATCTACAAAACTTGTTTCAATATGAAACTTAGATAGGAGGTTTTTCATAAAAGCATAGGTCCCTCCATATATAGTCCGACTGCTGATAATATGATCTCCCGCTTTGCACAATTGCAGTATGACAGCCGAGATTGCTCCCATACCACTAGCAGTTACATTTGCAGATTCTGTTCCCTCTAAGGCAGCCATGGCTTCCCCCAAATATAAGTTAGAAGGAGAAGAATGTCTGGTATATAAATAACAGCCATCTGTCTTTCCTTCAAAGGTATCAAACATCTTCTTGGCAGATAAAAACGTATAGGTAGAAGAATCCGAAATAGAAGGATTTACGCCACCAAACTCGCCAAAATTGTGAAGGTCCTGAATATGATCTATCGCTCTGTACTTCATAATTGTTTTATTTTAAGTAAAATTAAAATATCAATTATTTTTATACCAATAATAATTTATATTATAGTTATATTATCTATATTTATTACTTTAAATAGATATATTATCTAAAATATTGTAATATGGACGCTAAAGACAAGGCCCTGCTTGCTATGTTGCAAGAAGATTGTAAAAACACCACAAAGTATTACGCCAATGCCTTAGGACTTTCCTCTACCGCGGTTTATGAAAGGATTAAGAGGCTGGAAAGGACTGGAATTCTAAAAAAATATGTGGCATTGGTAGATGCACAAAAGGTAGATAAGGCGTTTACCGTGATGTGTCATGTTAGACTAGTACAACACACCAAAAATAATGTCCTTCTTTTTGAAAAGGAGGTTATAAAACTTGAAGAAGTTGCAGAATGTTATCATGTGAGCGGAGACTATGACTATCTCTTAAAAGTGAATGTTAGCAATATGGAGGCCTACAGGGAGTTTATGGTCACCAAACTAACTTCCATTGAAAATATTGGAAGCACACAGAGTGCCTTTGTAATTAATGAAGTAAAGCATACCACAGCAGTATTTTTATAACAAAATATACGAACTGTTTGGTGTTCACACCTATGTGTTAATAAAAAACATTTGTATTTTTGTCCTCTGTTTTAACAAAATATAAAAGCGAAAAATACGATTATGGCGCAATACGATGTAGTAGTTATAGGTTCTGGTCCTGGTGGTTATGTGGCAGCAATTAGATGTGCACAGTTGGGAATGAAAACTGCAATAATTGAGAAATACTCCACACTAGGAGGAACTTGCCTAAATGTAGGCTGCATACCTTCTAAGGCCATGTTAGACTCTAGCCATCATTACGAAGACGCCATAAAACATTTTGAAGAACATGGTATTGAAATACCCGGAGAAATAGGAGTAAGTCTGGAAAAAATGATTGCCAGGAAACAATCGGTTGTAGATCAAACAACCAAAGGTATTCAGTTTTTGATGGACAAAAATAAAATTGATGTTTTTGAAGGTGTGGGCAGTTTTAAAGATGCTACTCACGTACTTGTCGAAAAAGGGGATGGAAGCAAAACCACTCTGGAAGCCGTCAATGTTATTGTAGCTACAGGGTCTAAACCTTCTACTTTGCCTTTTATTGAAATTGATAAAAAACGGATTATAACATCCACTGAAGCCTTAAAGTTGCCGGAAATTCCCAAACACCTGATTATTATTGGGGGAGGAGTTATAGGATTAGAACTGGGGCAGGTATACAAAAGATTAGGTGCCGATGTTACCGTTGTTGAGTACATGGATCGAATTATCCCAGGAATGGATGCAGCACTTTCTAAAGAACTTTTGAAAGTTTTGAAAAAGCAGAAAGTGAAGTTTCTTCTATCGCATCAGGTAACTTCTGTTGATAATGCCGGGGAAGAAGTAACCGTAAAGGCGAAAGACAAGAAGGGAGAAGAGGTAGAACTCACAGGAGATTATTGTTTGGTATCTGTAGGCAGGAGGCCCTATACAGAAGGATTAAATGTAGAGGCGGCAGATATTAAACTCGATGATCGTGGTAGAATTGAGGTGAATGAGAAACTTCAGACAAGTACAGCAAACATCTACGCCATTGGAGATGTTGTAAAGGGAGCTATGTTGGCCCATAAGGCAGAAGAAGAAGGTACCTTAGTGGCCGAAGTATTGGCCGGGCAAAAGCCTCATATTGACTATAATCTTATACCTGGAGTAGTATATACCTGGCCAGAAGTTGCAGCAGTTGGGAAGACGGAACAAGAGTTAAAGGATGCCGGAATTGCCTATAAATCGGGTCAGTTCCCTATGAGGGCACTGGGAAGATCCAGAGCGAGTATGGATACGGACGGCTTTGTTAAGATTTTAGCGGATAAAGAGACCGATGAAGTTTTAGGAGTGCATATGATTGGTGCCCGATGTGCCGATTTGATTGCAGAAGCTGTTACGGCCATGGAGTTTAGGGCATCAGCAGAAGATATTTCCAGAATGAGTCATGCGCATCCAACCTATGCCGAGGCTGTTAAAGAAGCTGCGCTGGCAGCAACCGAAGACCGGGCATTGCATATTTAGACGGCGGTAAAGAATTAATTCTTGACCACTCCTATTGCCTTCATTAATCGGGTAAAAGAATTTTTTAATACCCTCTGAATTACATGGTACAAAGGCGCTATTAATTGCCATAAACTCCCTGTTGCCATATTCAGGCTAGCCTTTATCTTCTCTTCATGTGTATCGTATAATAGTG
>CAZWPZ010000325.1:0-2294 GCA_964636005.1 uncultured Eudoraea sp. | reverse complement strand
GCAATTGGACTGGGAGAGAAAACCGGACTTACTGCCCGCATCCATAATTTTTCTGCAGCAGCTAGCTTGGCAAATACAGATAAAAAACAATTAGGGGTAGAAGCAGACCTTGTGTTCAACTATAATTTTAAAAAAGAGATTAACTTAAAGGCGGGGTATTCCCAATTGTTCGCCTCTGAGGGAATGGAATTTCTTAAAAATAATTTTGATGGGAATGCCAATTATTGGGGTTGGGTTATGCTAACTATAAAACCGACTCTGTATCAATCTAAACCAAAAATATAGGTATGCCAATTAAAAGTTATCTTATACATCCACAGGAAGACAAAAAGAGTTTCCTTATAGATAAACTGGCTACCTTAGAACATTGTGAGGTACTACCCGCAGAAAATGAAAACCTGCTGATTCTGATTACCGAGACCGAATCTAAGGCAGAAGAAGAAACGCTCAAAGCAGCATTAGAAAAAATTAGTGAAATTAAGCTTATGGCACTCGTATCTGGCTTTGACACTCCAAAAAATATGTGATTATGTATACTTCCGTACGCACGAACAGGCGTGATTTTATCAAGAAAATGGCCAAGTTGTCTGCAATGACGGCAGCGGCGGGTATGTTTCCGGGAATTATCTTTGCTGAAGAGCAGGAAAAAGGTATTCCGGCAAATGCTAATTTGGACTGGAAAAAAGCCCCTTGTCGGTTTTGTGGAGTGGGCTGCGGTGTTTTAATAGGCACAGAAAACGGAAAAGCTATAGCGGTAAAGGGGGATCCTAAATCGCCTGTAAATAAGGGCCTATGCTGTGTAAAAGGGTACCATTCCATTATGGCACTATACGGCTCCGATAGATTAACACAGCCTTTGATTAAAAAAGATGGTCGCTTCGTAAAAGCTACCATGAAAGAAGCGCTAGACTTGGTTGCTTCTAAAATGCAGGAAACCATCAGTGCGTATGGTAAAGACGCTGTCTCTATTTATGGAAGCGGACAATGGACCATTCCAGATGGTTATGTAGCCTCTAAGCTGTTTAAAGGATGCATAGGGACCAATAACGTAGAGGCTAATGCCAGATTATGTATGGCCACGGCGGTAACGGGTTTCTTAAGCTCCTTTGGACTAGACGAACCAATGGGTTGTTATGAAGATATAGATTACGCCGATACCTTTGTGTTATGGGGAAATAATATGGCAGAAATGCACCCGGTCTTCTTTTCTCGTCTCTTAGATCAAAGGCTAAAACGAGGGGTTAAGATTATTGATTTGGCTACACGTACTACGAGAACTAGTATGGCTGCCGACAAGTCCATCCTTTTTAAACCACAAACCGATTTAGCAGTTGCCAATGCTATTTGCTACGAAATCATTAACAATGGCTGGGAAAACAATGCCTTTGTGGAAGAACACTGTACTTTTAGTAAGGGGCTAACTCAGATGGGCTACGGCTTAGAAGACAACTACCAATTCACGGACCAACCCGAAGCCATAAGTTTTGATGACTATAAAACCTTTCTGGAAGATTACACTCCTGAAAAGGTTTCTAAATTATCCGGGGTCTCCGTAAAAGACATAAAATATCTGGCTGCCCATTTTGGTGATCCAAACAAAAAAGTAATGTCACTCTGGTGTATGGGAATGAACCAACATTCCAGAGGTACCTGGATCAATAATCTGGTATATAATATCCACTTACTCACTGGAAAAATATCTACCCCAGGAAACAGCCCCTTTTCCCTAACCGGGCAACCCAGTGCCTGTGGTACCGTTCGTGAAGTTGGTACACTGACGCATAAACTCCCTCATGGTGTTGTAACCAATGAGGAACACAGAGCGTTTGCTGCAAAAATTTGGGATGTCCCCGTGGAGAATATTTCTCCAAAACCCACCTACCATACGGTAGAAATGTTCCGGGCTTTAGATCGAGGAGATATTCGGTTTATGTGGATACAGGTAACCAATCCAATGGTGACTATGCCAAAACTAAAAAGGTACAGGGATGGTGCGAAAAAGGAAGGCCGGTTTATTGTGGTTTCCGATATTTACCCAACGCCAACCACTGATGTGGCCGATGTAATATTACCCTCTGCCATGTGGGTAGAGCGCGAAGGACTGTATGGCAATTCCGAAAGAAGAACCCAATATTTTGAGCAGATGTTAGAGGCCCCTGGAGAGGCGATGAGCGATACCATGCAGTTAATCGAGGTAGCAAAACGAATGGGTTTTGAGAAACAGTTTTATTATAAGGACGAAACCCATATAGAAGAAATTTACACGGAATACCGAAAACACCATGAAGGATTAA
>CAZWPZ010000324.1:0-9107 GCA_964636005.1 uncultured Eudoraea sp. | reverse complement strand
CGTGTCTGGAGGTCCTATGTTAAACGGAAACTTCAGAGGAAAAGACATAGGTTCAGGTACCGATATCTGGAAGTTTAGTGAGGAGGTCAGGGCTGGTAGAATGTCACAAAAAGATTTTCGGGAAGCGGAAGGGTGTATGTCGCGTAGTAACGGTCATTGTATGACCATGGGCACCGCTTCTTCTATGGCTATTTTAGTAGAGGCTCTGGGGATATCGCTATCGGACAATGCCAGTATTCCGGCCCCGGATTCGAGACGGAAGGTATTATGTCATGAGAGTGGTATGCGTATAGTTGAAATGATAAAGGAAGACCAGAAAATATCCGATATACTTACCAGGGAGTCCATGATAAACGCTATAAAGGTCAATGCAGCGGTAGGAGGCTCTACGAACATAATACTGCATTTATTGGCAATTGCTGGTAGAATTGGCGTGCTCCTTGAGCTGGATGATTTTGATAAATATGGAAGTACAATACCCTTACTAGTTAATCTTATGCCGTCTGGTAAATACCTTATGGAAGACCTATATTACGCAGGAGGGCTGCCAGCGGTCTTAAAAGAATTGGATGGAATTTTAGACCTGGACCTGCCCACTGCCACCGGAAAAACGCATAGAGAGAATATTAAAGACGCGGTCTGTTATAACAGAGAGGTTATTAAAAGTATAGAAGAGCCGCTGAAGTCCGAAGCCGGCATTGTTGTCTTAAAAGGAAACTTGGCGGTACATGGTGCAGTTATTAAACCTTCTGCTGCAAAGCAGCCCAAACTAATGAAGCATATTGGAAAGGCAGTTGTTTTCGAAAATATCGAAGATTTACATAAACGAATAGATGATCCGGAGTTGGAGGTAGACGAAGACTCTGTCCTGGTTCTTAAAAATGTTGGGCCAAAAGGATTTCCTGGGATGCCAGAAGTCGGTAATACCCCATTACCTAAAAAGTTATTGGAAAAAGGGGTAACCGATATGATTCGTATTTCCGACGGTAGAATGAGTGGAACAGCTTACGGAACCGTTATCTTACACGTATCTCCGGAGGCTGCAGTAGGAGGAACCTTGGCCATTGTAGAAAATGGAGATAAAATTGAAGTCAATGTAGAAAAACGTCTTTTACAGCTTTTAGTTGCAGATGAAATTATTGAGGAACGCAAACAGAAGTGGAAGCTAAAGGAAAAGGTTTATCCTAGGGGATATGTTGGTATTTATCAGGACCAGGTTAATCAGGCGCACCTTGGAGCAGATTTTAAAAAGTTAGTTGGTAACTCTGGGAAAGAGGTTAGTAGAGATGGATTTTGAGGCCTAAAATGTCCAGAAGTCTGGAGAAAAATATATATTGAGTATAGAATAGTAAGAAGTAAGTTAGATGCGATCAAGGATAAAAGGCCCTGGTGTATTTTTGGCCCAGTTTTTAGGAGACGAAGCGCCCTTTAATAGTTTAGAAGGTATTGCGGCTTGGGCGGCAAAAATTGGATTTAAAGGGGTTCAGGTGCCCGGTTGGGATAGTCGACTTATCGACTTAGATCTGGCAGCTAGTTCGCAAGAATACTGCGATAGATTTAAGGCTACACTCCAGAAATATGGGCTAGAATTAATTGAGGTTGCCGCATATCTTCAAGGGCAGTGTATGGCAATGCATCCTGCATACGAAAGTCTTTTTCAAGCATTTTACCCCAATAATTTAAAGGATGAAGCGAGAACAGCATGGGCTACGGCACAACTCAAAAAAACTATAGATGCTTCAGCACGGCTTGGCACCAGAAATATTTCTGTTCTTTCCGGTAGTTTGGCCTGGCCCTTTTTTTATCCATGGCCACAACGCCCGGATGGCTTAATTGAAACGGCATTTAAGGAGCTTGCCAAAAGATGGCTACCTGTTCTGGACTATGCAAAACAAAATGGAATTACCATTGGTTTTGAATTGCACCCAGGGTCGGATTTATTTGATGGCGCAACTTTTAAGATGTTTTTGGAAGAGGTAGAGCAGCACCCTGCTGCATGTATTACCTACGATCCAAGTCATTTTCTTTTGCAACAATCCGATTATCTCGATTTTATCAAACGGTTTGCGGATAGAATTACAGCTTTTCATGTCAAAGATGCGGAGTTTAACCCTACTGGTTTGGGTGGCGTCTATGGAAGTTATGCAAATTGGGAAGAAAGAGCAGGTAGATTCAGATCGTTGGGCGATGGACAGGTAGATTTCAATAAAATTTTTACGTTGCTAACTGAAGGAGGTTATGAGGGTTGGGCCATTTTAGAGTGGGAGTGTTGTATTAAAAGTCCAGAACAAGGTGCCAGGGAAGCGGTCCCTTTTATTAAGAAACATCTTATTGAAACTACCGACAAGGCATTCGACGATTTTAGTGCTGGAGAGAATTCAAACACAGTTAATAAGAACATTTTAGGATTAAAATAGAATCTATGAACAAAAGTGAAGTTCGTGTCGGTTTGGTAGGTACCCAGTTTATGGGTAAGGCGCATAGTAATGCGTATGCACGAGTAAGCAAGTTTTTTGATCTTCCGGCAACACCAATAATGCACTCAGCATGTGGTTTAGACTTGCCGCAGGTTAGCGATCTGGCAAGTAAATTTGGATGGCAACATGTAGAAACAGATTATAAAAAGCTAATCCAATCGGATGAGATTGATGTTATTGATATTTGTACTTCCAATGATTTCCACAGTCCTATTGCTATAGAAGCAGCTAAGGCCGGGAAGCATGTTCTATGCGAAAAGCCAATGGCCAGGAATAAAGAGGAAGCCTTCCGAATGTACAACGCAGTGCAAGATGCAGGAGTCATAGGGATGATGATTTTTAACTATAGATTTGTACCGGCGATTGCTCTGGCCAAGCAAATGATACAAGACGGCCTTCTGGGCGAGATCAGACATTTTAATGCCGTATATTATCAGGATTGGTTAGTCGATAAGAACTTCCCTATCGTTTGGCGACACAGTAAAGAACTATCTGGTTCCGGGGCACATGGAGATATGAACGCCCATATTGTTGATTTAGCCAGATATTTAGTCAGCGATTTTGAAGCCGTTGTAGGGGACCAAAGAGTTTTTATTAAGGAAAGACCAATAAAAGGCAGTGATGAAATGGGAACGGTAAATGCCGATGATGCCACCACCTTTATGGCCCGATTTAAAAATGGGGCAATTGGTAATTTTTGCGCGACAAGAATGGCTACTGGAAGAAAAAATCATATGTGTATTGAGATCTTCGGCAGCAATGGATCGTTGCGATTTAACTTAGAGCGAATAAATGAATTAGAATTTTACAGTCTAGGTGATGCGTCCAGTCTACAAGGCTATAGAACTATTTTGGTGACCGAAGCAGAACACCCATACATTAAAAAATGGTGGCCTCCAGGTCATGTCATTGGCTGGGAGCATACCTTTATTCATGAAATTGCACATCTGGTGACGGCAGTTAAGGAAAGGAAAGAAGCAAATCCAACATTTTATGATGGACTTAAATGCCAGATTGTTTTAGATGCTGTTACCACTTCTGCGGAAAGTGGCAAATGGATATCAATAGAAGAAATTTAATTAATTAGGAGTAATGGAAAATAAAAATAGCATACCTGAGGTAGCTGTGATACAAGATTTAGAGAATATTTGTAAAAAAACCAGACGGCAAATTATTGAAATGGTCTTTAAGGCGAGTTCTGGTCATATTGGCGGTAGCCTTGGTGCTACAGAATTGGTAGTAAGTCTTTATTTTCATCTAATGAAACACGACCCGAAGAATCCCGATTGGGCAGAAAGAGATCGTTTTATTTTATCTAAAGGACATTGTACACCCGTGCTGTACGCTACCCTGGCTAATTGTGGCTATTTCCCTCTGGAGGATTTAGATACGTTTAGGAGACCAGGTTCGCATCTGCAGGGGCATCCCTACCAACCAAAAACTCCTGGGGTGGAAGCTACTACAGGATCCTTAGGGATAGGTTTTTCAACTGCTCTTGGGATGGCTCTAACAGCCAAAAGGCGAGGGGATTCACAGACCTATTATATTATTTGCGGAGACGGAGAAATTCAGGAGGGGCAGGTATGGGAAGGAGCCATGTTTGCCAATAAATATCGATTAGATAATGTAATTGCCTTCGTAGATAGAAACTATTTACAAACCGATGGAAATTCGGAAGACATTATGCCGTTAGATCCTTTGGCGTCAAAATGGGAGAGTTTTGGGTGGAAGACATATGAAATAAATGGGCACGATTTAGAGGAAATAATTACAACCGTTCAGGAAGCCCAAAAAATCGATGGCCCGGTGATGATTATAGCCAATACAGTAAAAGGTAAAGGCGTATCCTTTATGGAAAATGCCGTTGGCTGGCATGGTGGAGTACCTCAAAAAGAAGATGTGCAATTGGCATTAAAAGAATTATAGAATGGAGTTCAAACAAACGAGACAGGGGTATGCAGATGCCCTGATAGAATTAGGAGAGGAGTTGGAAGAAATGGTAGTTTTAGATGCCGATGTTGGCAAGGCGACCCTAACCTTACAATTCGAAAAAGTATTTCCAGATAGATTTTTTAATTGTGGTGTACAAGAACAAAATATGCTTTGTGTTGCGGCAGGGATGTCCTTGGAAGGTAAAATTCCGTTTGCCACTACCTTTGGAGTTTTTGCTACATGCAGAGCAGGAGATCAACTCCGTAATGGAATCGCTTACCCTAATGCAAATGTAAAGGTCGCGGTAACCCACTGCGGAATTACAGTAGGAGGAGATGGGGCATCACATCAGGCAAATGAGGATATTGCAATAACCAGATCTTTTCCTAATCTCACTATATTAGTACCAGGAGATTACCATGAGGCTAAACTGGCCACAAAAGCAGCAGCAAGAATGCAGGGTCCTGTCTATTTAAGACTAGGCAGAGATAAATATCCTGTAGTTCCGGAACTCGGAGATTCCTTTGAAATAGGTAAAGCAAAAGTACTGCACGACGGTTCGGATATAACCATAATTTCTACGGGAATAATGGCTACAGAAGCGCTGGAAGCAAGGGATGTATTAAAGAAGAAAGGTGTCTCAGCCAGGGTAGTACATATGGGTACCATTAAACCTCTGGATGAGGAAGTAATAATTAAAGCTGCAAAGGAAACCAAAGGAATAGTAACCATAGAAGAGCATTCTATTATTGGTGGTCTTGGAGAAGCTGTAGCCGGAGTTGTTTCTGCCCATTACCCTTGCCCAGTAAGGAGAGTAGGGATGAAGGATGTTTTTGGGGAGTCTGGTCAGGCACAGGAATTATTAGATAAATACGGTCTAAGAGCAAAGGATATCGTCGCTGAGGTGAACGAAATTCTCTCTAATAAATAAGGGAATATGAAGGCAGTAGTTAAATTTGACAAAGGTCCGGGCAATGTAGACTATCGGGAAATGCCCGAACCTATCGGAGGAGATGATAGAGTAATTCTGGAAGTCGCCCACTCCGGCATTTGTGGTACCGATTTACATGTATTTCACGACACTTTTAAAAACTACCCGCCAGTAATATTGGGCCATGAATTTAGTGGTAAAATCGTGGAAATGGGCCGTAATGTGAAAGATATTGCCATCGGAGATCGTTTTTCTGTTTTGGGAGCTACGGCTGTTATGTGCGGCAAATGCGCCTACTGTGAAAGCGGTACCTTTATGTTTTGTAAGAACAGACG
The DNA here is from genome assembly GCA_964636005.1 of uncultured Eudoraea sp. Classification (GTDB taxonomy): domain Bacteria; phylum Bacteroidota; class Bacteroidia; order Flavobacteriales; family Flavobacteriaceae; genus Eudoraea. The sequence goes on along the minus strand of CAZWPZ010000324.1, from coordinate 3,432 downwards.
AGGCATGGGGCATGGGGTACACGGGGCGTTTACAAAATATGTAAGTGTACGCCCAAATCAACTGTTTTCTGTAAAAGAAGGAGTTTCCATGGAACATGCGGCATTGGTAGAACCACTTGCTGTTGCTGTACATGTTGTAGAGGAAATTGCACAGTTCCAGTTGGGAGACGTCGTGCTCCTTTCAGGTCCTGGTCCTATCGGTCTGTTGTGTCTAAAAATGTTGATGGCGCATGGTCTAAAAGTTATTGTTGCAGGAACAAGTGAAGACCAAATGAGATTAAAAAGTGCCACAGCTTACGGAGCGGCCAGAGTTGTAGAAGTTGATAAGCAAGACTTACAGGAGGTAATTATGGAAGAAACCGATGGTGTAGGAGTAGCTTTGGCTATAGAATGCGCTGGAGCAGAAGCTTCGGTTCGTAATTGTATGGAAGCGCTTAGGCCTCTTGGCAAATATGTTCAGGTAGGTCATTTCGGAAAAGATTTGGTGGTTCCATGGGATTTGGTGGCATTTAGACAACTCAAAATATTTGGATCTGTAGGCTATACCAAAGGGACCTGGAGACAAACTATGAAAATTTTGGAACAGGGTAGGCTAGATTTATCCGATGTTATAACCCATCGATTAGCTCTTAAAGATTGGCAAAAAGGATTTGAGCTAATGGAAAAAAAGGAAGCAATTAAAGTTTTACTCAATCCTTGATAAATAACCCCGGGTAGGGGGAACCTATAGATTTTTTTTAGGGAGATTAAAAGTCTCAAACTATAATCCTCAATTTGCAGTCCTTATTAAAATCTGTACCCGGGGATAGTTTTTAATTCTTAATATTCCAGTTCCTGAAGTTTCGATAGAGCCTCAGACTTGGAGTTAACATCCAGTTTTAAATATATATTCTGAATATGAAAGTTGATGGCACTGGTGGTGACAAATAACTTTTCCGCTATGGTTTTATATGTCGCCCCCTGGCTTAAATATTCAATTATTTGGTTTTCTCTTTCCGAAAACGATTTGTAATTCTTTCGTTGGAACATAGCAATGACCTTCTTAGCAATATCGTTTCCTATAACCGCACCTTCATATTTAATGGAATTAAGGCCATGATATAATCCTTTAATGCTTACAGGTTTTGCCAAATAGCCATTAACCATACTTTTAAAGGCATTTTTTATCACTTCATAATCGCTTTCGGCAGATATCATGATAATTTTAACGTTAGGATCAATTTTACGGAACATTTGAATGCCATCAATACCGTTCACATCTGGTAGGTTCACTTCAGAAACAATGATATCAGGCTGGGTAGTGCCGAACTCTGCCAAGGCATCATGCACACTTCCGTATATTCCCACCAACGCATAGTCTTTGTAGGTTTCAAAATAGTATTTATACGCCTGATGAAAGAGCAGGTCGTGATCTATAACGATTATTTTTAAAATATTAGATTTCATGAGGATTGTCTTTTTGAGTTAAATTTTAAGGAAAAATTCAATCTTGTCGCCTTTTGGTACAAACAGAAAATAGGCCCTGACCTTAAGGAAACATAGCAACATCAACAAAGTAAAACACACTAAGCTTTGTTCTCCATACAAATTGGAATCGTCTGAAGAAAATTGAATCTAGTGGAATTAAATCTAAATGGATTTTTGGTAACCCTACAATTAATTATAGGTACAAAACGGATTTATAAACGTCTTTGATTAGAGGGTGATATTCAAAGGATTTAAGTAGGTAAAAATTAGATCTCATACAGTAAGGTTTTGGGGTTAGTGTTTGTCTTTTTTTATTCTTTGGTTATCGAAATATACCAAAAAATCCAGGTCGACCTTAAAATTTGTGCGTATTTTCGTTCAAATGCACTGCTATCTTTGCAATAATTAGAGTGGAATGTCGTTGGTCGATTTTTTGGACCCACTCAACTAGTCCGCGTCTGGTGGATATAAACGCTACCGGACTAGTTGATGGTTAGGTCCGAAACCCAAATTACTCATCTTCAAACATAATCTGAGCCGTGGTAGTAGGATTTTCTACAGACATAATCCATTTTTCTGCTGCATATTTCCCGTCTAAATGAGAAACATAGGCCATTTCCGCTTCGTGCTTTGCCGAATAATCGGCCAGGTAAACATAATGAAGCCCATTTTCTCTGTTGTAGAACTTTTTAGGATTCAAACCTTGCGCCTTCAGGCTCTCAACAAAAAGTTCCAGATATTTTTTATTGCTATACACATTGGCTATTACATAATAGCCCGTTTTTGCTCCAACAATGTCGGCTTTGTTTAATACTTTGATCGGAGGAGATACAAAATCCTTAGGATCGTTATACTCTGCACGTATAGCACCTCTTTTAGGTTTGGCTTCCGCAACTTGCTCTACCTTTCTTTTGGTTCCTACTTTGGACTTGGCTTCTGCAACCATCGCTTCCTTATTTGGCGCAATTAGTTGGGTAGGGGTAGTTTCTTTTGCTTTATCCACATCGTTGCGTAATAATCGGACAATAGTTTCGAATCTTCGCTCCATTTCCTGACTTCGGGCTTTTTCGATAGAATCTTGTCTTAGAATTAACTGATCTAAAATCAATCTATTTTCATACGCCAAAGTGTTCGCATTTTTCAGGTCTTTATATCCCATCTCCATAGCATCTTGCATGGCAAGGTCGATATCTTCTCTGAGTGTTTTGGATTTTTTTGCAGATTTCTTGCTCCTCTTTTCCTGGACAATCTCCTTTTCCTCAGTAGACGCTTCCATGGCAATAAAATCCTTACTTTCTTGTTCCAAGTCGGCAATATCTTGTTTCAAATAGGTGTCCTTATTCTTAGAAGCTTTGTATTCTGCTTTTAAAGCAGCTATTTGCTCTTCATAGTTGCGAACAATTTCATCTATTCGATTTTGTTCTGTATCCATGACGATACCTTTCTCTCCAACAGAGGAAGTGTTTTTAAAGGTATAGGCCAATAGTAATTCATGGTTCCATCCAAGATTCCCGGTATCTTCCATGAAGTTTTTCTCCATTAAATATCCAAGTGAAAGTTTATTACTCAGATTGAAACCGAGTCCCATAGACATCCCAAATTCGTCGTCAACAGCCGCTTGCAACCACCCGTATTTGGGAAGGTCCAGAAGTACCGAACCCAGATAGGCCAGACTGTTATCCTTGTTTTGACCAATTTGTACCATTGGAATTAACCTGGCAAAAGCAAACAATCCCGTTCTGGCCATAAAATCGTGCGAATATTGCAGGGAAGCCTTGACGGATTGGGCATTGAGATTGGTAGAGAATTCGTTGGTAGTTTGATTGTACTTAAGTAAATCTTCTGCATATAAACCTATATCAAACTGCCCCATAGAAAAGGTTATTCCAGGTTGTATGGCCAGTTTGTTCTCTTTTCTCAGTTCTGTCAACTCCGGATCATCAGCCGTAGTAACCGCTCTGTTAG
>CAZWPZ010000323.1:0-15152 GCA_964636005.1 uncultured Eudoraea sp. | reverse complement strand
AAACCTATGAAGTAAACCTTCCAATGGTTGAAATGATTATAAATTATACAGTAGAAGATTTAGCTAGTAAGGACTATAAATTAAATCTCCATAATGCGTTATGGGAAAGAATAAGAATACAATTACTAGACAAAAGCTATAAACTAGTTAGCAAGCCAATTAACAGCGAATTGTTTCTGAACCAATCTGAACTTTTAGACCGAATAAAAATTGAACAAGACGTAGTTAGTATGTTTCATTTTTGGATGCAGAGATTTAAAAGTGCTGTTGAGGAATGCTTAGATGAAGTTAATAAGGAATTAAATCATGATTAAATTCTTCCGCCGTATTCGCCAAAAGTTACTCTCTGAAAATAAATTCAGTAAATATCTTCTTTATGCAATAGGAGAAATTATACTAGTAGTTATTGGAATTTTAATTGCACTTCAAATTAATACTTGGAATGAACAACAAAAAAATAGAGCTTTAGAATTAAAACTTCTTCTGGAGATTAAAAAAAGCTTAGTAGCCGACTATGCAGACACAAAAGAAAATATTGTGATTCATAAAAATGGTGTTCAAGATTTGAACAAAGCGATTGATGCCTTAGCAGGTCAATCTGAGGTTAATATAGATACCATTTCAGCACAACTGGCGGTTGGCATGTTACCTTCCAGGTTTGTATATTCAACAAGTGCTTTTGAGACAGTTAAAAGTAAGGGTGTAAATATTATATCTAATGACAGTATACGCGATCAAATTATTGACCTATATGATGGTAGATACAGGTTCTTCTTAAAAAATGAGGATGTAGTTATAGAGCATGCTATGTACGGTATAAAAACGGTTTTTCCCGGACTTTTTGATTCTGCTTACGACTACAACGTCACTGATCCAGAGTTTTTAGGTAACTTAACACCTATCGATATTGGAAGTCTTAGAGAAAATGATGCATTTATGTATTATTTAAAAACCCGCCGTAATTTTTTAAGAGTGTTTGTTGACCTTCATTACAGCCACCTACAAGAACGACTTTTAAATACAGTGAATAATGTTACATCTGAGATCAACAGATTGTCAAACTTAGAGTAAAATCAAGATAACGGTCTCAAAGCAAGAGGATTTAAGGCAGATCTGAAATCCATAATTGTCATGACTTACTAATGACGAAGGCACAACAATGGTTATGAGCAAGTGGCAAGCTAAAAAATCATGAAATGCAATCTTTTTTTTAATTATACTAATCCTATTTTGTTGTTCACCAGACAGGGCAGGAAAGATAGATTCGGCACCAAAAAAACAGTAGAAACAACATCAAAGACTGACTCATTAATTGTCACCAAAATTGTCAGCGACTTTTTTAAAGCTTTTGATGAAAGGGACCTAGATAGAATGGAACAATTACTGACTCCCCAAACAAAAATGATTCATCACAACGGTGTGACAACCGACACAAAGGAGATGATGGAAATTATCAAAGCGACGAAAAACTGGCACCCCAGAGAACGGGATTTATCGGAGTTTGAAATCTTTGGGAAAGATAACTTCTTTATTGTTGGCTTAATTAACGAAGTATCTTTTTTAATGCCAGAAGGCAAAGAATTTTATAAATACAATGAGTCCTGGATTTTCCAAAAAATCAGTAATACATGGTACCCAGTTCGAATACACTACTCTCAAATAGTGCAAGAAGAACATACCGAAGAAGTTCAATAGACAATTAAGAATGATATAGGAACTAAAACTTCCTCAATTGTAAAGGTAACACTTGCTAACGTTGTATAAAGGGAGTTATTAATGCCCTTTATATGCCTAATACCTAGTAGAAGCAATATCCGTCAGATAAACAAAAAACTAAACCGAACTCTCTATTAATTTCTTAGTAGCCATTATCCCCTCTTCATTGCTGAGGTAGCCTTGCATACCCTGCATATGCATCAGGCCTCCTTCGTACTCAATTCCAATTATCCCATCGAAGCCCGACTTATTAATGATATCGAAAATACGTTTGAAGTCCATTTCCGTCTCGTTGCCATTTGCATCAAACTTGTGCGTCTTTGCGCTTACTCCCTTTGCATAAGGCATCAGTTCCTCAATACCAAGGTACATATCGTATTGTTCGAGACATTTAGTAGCCATATACCCAGCAATATCCATCGTTTCGGGTTTGGTCCGTCTCACGCAGAAGTTCCCAAAATCAGGGAGCACCCCAGCCCTTTTATGATTAACTTCTTTCATAATATTCGCCAACCATTTACCATTGCAGGAATGGCCAACATGATTTTCGACGATTATATCCATTTCATTCTGGTCGCCGAATTCTAATAATCTGGAATAGCCATCAAGAGCGGCATCGGCTACTTCTTCTGCCGAACCTTCTTGTCCGATACTTCCTAAATTCACACGAATGGAACTACACCCTAAAATTTTCGCAGCGTCTACGAATTTATAGTGGCTCTCGACAGCCTGTTGACGTTTGGATGTATCAAGATCTGCAATATTCTGGTCATCAACCATGATCAAATGATTCTTTACCCCTAAATCATCGGTGCGCATTTTTAATTCCTTGAAAAAACTCGCGTCGTTAATCTTGTCTGCAAAGAACATGGAAACATACTCAACGATATTGACACCAAACTCGTTTTTAGCACGGGCAGGAAATTCGAGAGTATCGTGTTTCCCGGTAAAAAATTCCGAGGCCAACGAAAATTGAGCTAATGAAATATCATATTTCATCGGCATATAATTTTCGTCATATAGCGATTCAGGAAAGGTTGTTAAAAGGCCTGTCCCAACAGTCCCAAGACCTATCTGTTTAATAAATTTTCTTCTCTGGTTCATAGTATGTGGATATAGATTTCATTGACTATCAAATTTCCCAGCCCAGCGTACAGCGTTTTCGAGCATTGTTAAGTGATCGGATTCTTCAAAAGCACTGCCTGCATGTCCAAGAGCCGAATAGAATACACGTCCCTTACCAAGCGTATGGAACCACACAATTGGGTGATCATCGCCCATTCCAAAATCCTTGTCTGAAGCCAAAATCGGAATGTTTCCGCTCATGTTCAAATTGCTCTCATCCACAGTATATAGTACTTGAAATCCTTTCTCCCGGGGACTGTCATAGAACACATACCATTCCTCTGAACGTTCCCATGCCTTTGGTAGTCCTTGGGTTAAGCTTGTGTTGCCCTCTTCTAAATACATCGGGGCATTTTGGAACTGGGGGTTCAATGGATGGTGCGAAAAAACAGCGCCGATTACTTTTTGCTCATACCAATCCCATTGGTGGGAATTATCACCTGAAGCGTGTATACCTACATAACCTCCTCCATTCTCCAAATAGTTTTTAAAAATTTCTCTTTGATTTTCATTCAATACTTTTCCGCTGCAATTGTTCCAAATGACTACATCAAATTTTTCAAGCTGTTCGGAATTGAAAACACCCCCATCATCGGTTGAATAAAGTGCCCAACCGTTATCGGACGCCATTTTTTCGAAAGCAGGAATTGCCGCCTCGATGGCTTCACCGTGCCGGAATCCATTTGTTTTCGAAAAAAGCAATACTGTCTTACCAGAAAGGTTTGCCGGTAGATCATGGGGATCAGTTTCATAGAAATTAAAACCGTATCGTGCCTTATAGATAAAGGCTCCCAGGCCGATAATTAAAAGTAGTACTAATCCCAAGAATACTTTTAAGGCTATTTTTAATATGCGTTTGATTACCATAATTAATTTTCTGAGTGTTTTATTAATTTCTTCAAGCCTGATTCTATGGGTAGCGTTGTACCTCCATGTCCTTTTGAGGCTTCGTTAAATAATGAATCTGTTTCAACCTTGATTGATTTTCCTTCTAATGCGTCCAAAGCCCATGCAGATAGGGCGGAAAGATTTATGGAATGGGGTTCGATTTCCTTTAACCGTTTATAGGATTCTAAATCATCGCTTTTTTTATGTTGATAGGAAAGGGAATTGTCCTCGATATATTTTTCAGGAAGTCCGAAAACAGGAAGTAATTTTGTATGGTTTTCAGACCAGGTTTTCAATTGATCTTCTATTCGATTCTTGGCATTGGCATCCCCCTCATCCAGCCATGCATCTACATCCTTATTAAAAGCATAGGCCACATAACTCTCCGGCCTCGCGGCATCCACGATTCGATCTAAAGGTGTAGTGGTATACAGTTGGGGATCGTAAATCATCATGCGATTAAAAAATTCATCTTCTTGTAAAACATCCACTAAGGTTTGCAAAGGTTCCTGATAAGGTTCCTGAACAATTGTCCTAACAATCTCAGGGCCGCTTGACCTATGTTGCATCCCCACTTCGACAAGGCCATTGTCAAAAACTATTAACCTACGGTACATATCATCAGCATTATCGGTCAACTCTTGCGGACTCCATAATTTCTCCGCTATGACGGCTGCCCTTGGCCAGATTCTTGAATCTATAGTACGGTCATCCACCATTTCGCTCCATTGACAAGCTTCTCCGCCCAAAATATTCTTTTGTTGCCCAATGGTCAAGGGTTGTATTTTTTCAAATTTTGGCAAGGCTTCTCCATCGGGCATATCACTACCACCTGTCTGTTTACCTTTTACATCGATGGTAAACATAGCGATACTTGCTTCTCCGATTAAGGAATCAGCCATTGTGGTCAATTCATAATTTATGGTTCCCACAGAGGCCTCAGCGCTAAAATTCATGGTTGTACCATCCATTTCGACATTTGAAAAATCCGTAGCGGTTTCCATGAAATTCATTACACCCCGCAAATTTTCGCCTTCTCCAAAGAAATAAACGTGACCGTCTATTTCAGTGCCTTGCACATAGAGCTTGCATTGATAACCTTTCCAATTCGTAGAATCGATATCAATGGTCACCCCTCCTTCTATTTTCATTGGATCTACTGAATAATGATATGCTGCAGGCCGCTTATGGTCTAGATAATACCCAGAAGACAAAACCGCCCTATTACCCGATCGGGCCGCATCCCAAAGTGATTTATGAGAACGCCAGGATTGAACCGCGATGCCATCTTTAGGCAGATCAGGATGGATGATTTCATCCCAACCCATCATTTTTTTACCGTGCTTTTTCAGTATTTTTTGAAGACGAATATTAAAATAGGCCTGCAATTCGTGGGAATCAGCAATATTATTTTTCTTCATAAAATTTTGGATGGAATCATTGGTATCCCATTGCGCAGTTTTTACCTCATCTCCACCAATATGCACATATTCATCAGGAAAGAGTTCGGCCATTTCCCCGATAAATCCATCCAAAAAGTCATAAACCTCATCGCGAGTGGGATCCATGACCGGGTCCAGAATGCCAAATACGCTGTCCAAAACGTAAGGACCAGGTGCACTAGCCAATTCGGGATGTCCGACAAACCAAGCCGTCGTATGGCCCGGCACATCGAACTCTGGTATGACCCGAATACCACGGTCAGCGGCATAGTCTATTATTTCTTTCACATCTTCTTGGGAATAAAAATTGCCCTGCGATCCCATTTCATGTAGTTTTGGATATTTCTTGGACTCTATTCGAAACCCCTGGTACTCCGTCAAATGCCAATGAAAAACGTTCATCTTGACTGCCGCCATAGCATCGAGATTTCTTAGGATGGTTTCTTTTGCTACCCAATGCCGGGCGGCATCGATCATTAATCCTCGCCATGGAAACCTAGGATTATCCTTGAGCTCTAATTCCGGAAAAACCCAATAATCGATTTCCTGTTTTGCTAACTGCAACAGGGATTCCAATCCATACAAAATTCCCGTATCGGAGTTTGCAGTTAGTTCAATTTTAGAATCTGAAATTTTCAGGGTATAGGATTCATCGTCTTTTATAGAAGGATATTCTTCAGTTACCCTTTTACAATTGATTATCAAGGAAGTACCTTCTTTGTTCTTGAAGGAAATTTCCGTGGCTATAGCTAGTCGGTTATAAAACCTATAAAGAGCTTTTTCGATTTTCGTATTGCTTACTCCTTTTAGTGAATGGCCAAAATTCATGTCAATAAGAAAATTTCCGTTGCCAAGTTCCATTTCTGAAGGCAGGGGTATCAATGCTATTTTCGCCCTATCCTCATCAGAAATCGGAGGGGGTTCTGGTTTTAGAAACCCGAACCATGCAATAGCCGCACCAATAATCAGTAAAAGAACAATTATTCCTAAAACCTTAAAAAACTTTTTCATGTCTGATATAGATTTATCGCTTTGGGGCTTAACTATAGCGGTTTATTCAAAAACTCGAACCAATCCGCAATACCAACCAATGCACCTTCTTCCTTGTCGTCCGTTTTAAAGACTATATAGAGGTCTTGTTTTCCATCAACGGGTTTGCTAAGATTAGTAAAGAATTCTCGAAGCCCAAATTCGGTCAGTCCCACCTCAATTGTTAGTTTACCTATTAACTCTCCGTCGATGCCACCTAAACGAAACTCCACATCACCACCTTTAACGATTCCAGGAGCTACGGCAAATCTCCCATTTATGGCTTTTACGCCAGTCAGATCCATATCCTTAAACATAAAGTAACCACCTTTTTGACCAATGGCAATACCCAATTCTTCATCAAGATCAGGTACGGTGCCCGCGGGAACGTTCATTTTCTGTGCAGTACCTTCATCAAAAGTCTCCGCCTCTACTTTTGGATAAGTAAGCAAAAATGTCTGTTGTGCGTTCAGGCCTTCAATTACACCACCACCCATATCCGTGTAGCTAGCCGTAAAAATATAGGTGCCTTTGGTCTTACTGCCAATGTGCTTATCACTTGAATAACTCCCGACCGGAGGGTATTTGGATTTTTGAGGCTTTCCTGATTCTGAAAGACTCAAAATATACTCCGCCATCTGTTTGGCCTCAGTCTCGCTTAAATCAGGATGGGCCGCCATGGCTATTTCTCCCCAATTACCACTTCCGCCGTTGATGATCTTATTGGCTAACATATCGGCCGCCCCAGAAGTTGTGGCATATTTCTTCGCAATGTCCAGATAGGATGGCCCGATAGAGGTTTCCTTTTCCTTATGACAAGAAACACAGTCCGATGCCCCTATAAGAGTTTTGCCCACAGCAGAATATCCGGAATCGGCCATATCAGAGTGATTTTTCATAGCCAGTACTTTATCGCTTCCTTCGGCCAAATAATCAAATGACACAATAACTCTGGAGGCGTCCAAAGAGCCATCAGAAAGCTTTCCGTCCTCTGCGTCGTTTACGTCTACTTTGTATTGGATGTCTATAGGGGAATCTGGCCAATAAAACCTGCTGTTGCCACCGGTAATTTCCCAAGATAGTTCGGGCAACTCATTACCAACCATGACCTCGGTCTCCGTCATTGCGACTTTCCCTTCGGTATCGGTAACTTCTAAAGATACCTTGAATATTCCTGATTCGTTAAAGGTATAGGTCGGATTGATTTCGGTGGATACTTCTCCTGTATCACCGAAGGTCCATTTGTAGGTCAACTTATCTCCATCATAGTCGATAGAATTACGCCCGGCAAAATTTACGGTTAATGGGTCGGCTCCTATGGTTTTATCTGCTGCAATCTCGGCTTTTGGCGCGCGATTTCCTTTTATAAATTCGATACGGGAAAGAGTAGCATTGGCATTCTGTGAGAACCAGCCTGTCCCGTATTCCAAAATGTAAAGTGCCCCATCTGGTCCAAAGACCATGTCTATCGTATTATTGAATTTCATATTGGGTACAATTTGCGTCATCTTCTCAAAAGAACCATCTTCCTTCATGGTTACAGCGAAAATCCAACCTCTCATCCAATCATAAACCAAAAGTTTTCCATCGAAATAATCGGGCCAATTCAAACCGCTTTCCGAATAATCTTTACTGTAATACACAGGTCCCGCCATAGCATTTCGAGATCCCGAACCTAGAGCAGGAAATTCGTCGGAAGTCGCATACGGATAGTAAATCATCGCAGGCTGTGAAGGGGGAAGTTCACTTAAACCTGTATTGTTGGGAGATGTATTTATCGGCTTTAGTGAATCAAAGACGGCACCCGTAGTTTCTGCAATATAGTCTCGGGTATGATAGGCCTGATTATCTGCAATAATATAGGGCCAACCGAAGTTACCGGCATGTTGCGCCTGGTTTACTTCGTCATATCCCTTAGGCCCAAGATTAAGTGAGTCGTTATTCGCATCAGGACCCACCTCTCCCCAATAAAGGAATCCAGTACGAGAATCCACCGAAATACGATATGGATTTCTGTTACCCATAATATAAATTTCTGGTCTGGTTTTGGCCTCGCCTTTGGCAAAAAGATTGCCTTCTGGAATGCTGTAAGTACCATCATCCTCGGGCTTAATACGAAGGATTTTTCCACGCAGATCATTAGTATTTGCAGAAGACTTTTGTGCATCCCACGGATATCTGTCCTTTCGGTTGTCCATTGGAGCGTAGCCGTCGGCTCTTGGGCTCGTATTATCTCCCGTAGCCAGATATAGGAGACCATCGGGGCCAAACTCCAGGGAACCCGCCGAATGGCAACATTCTTCCCTTTGGGTAGCTACTTGCAACAATACTTTTTCGGAATCAAGAATCAGTTGATTGTTAGTTAGTTCAAAACGGGAAAGATTTTGCACGTCTTCGTCTGGTTTTGAATAATACATATAAACCCAGTGGTTATCTTTATAATTGGGGTCAACGGCAAGTCCTAATAATCCATCTTCCAGTCCTGAGAATACATCCAAGGTAATAATTACAGAGTCGGTGCCTTTATTTAGATCGTAAATATGTACATCCCCTTTTCGTTCTATGTAAATAATTTTATCATCGGCGAGGAAGTCCAACTCCATAGGCTCGTTCAGGTTCTGTCTAAACATAACTTTGTTGAAGCGATTTTCCTCCGGAACAAGTTCGGCATAGGCGCGACTGTAATCAACTGGTTGTCCAAGACCAATTGCATATCGGATACCACCTAATAAATGACTTAGAAATTTAGCGTCGGAAAACTGTTCCTTGGTATGCCCCATCCCGGTGTAAAAGGAACGCCCCCCATCGTATTCCTTATACCATGAAATAGGGTGGTTTGGACCATTCGTACCACCTTCATAGGTCGATTCATCAACTGTAATCAACACTTGATTTGTTGGGTCCAGGGATTTATAATTGTACCACTCGTCAGCAACGGTCCACGAATCCGGCAACGAATCGGTCGAGGCATGATTGGGTTGCATTACCTTCACTTTACCTTCCTGGACATTTGGGTTCATAGGGTGACTGTCAAAATAGGCACCTGCCAATTTACCATACCAAGGCCAGCCGTATTCGGTGTCGGTCGCTGCATGGATTCCCACAAAGCCCCCACCCGCTTGGATAAAGCGTTCCATTTGGCTCTGTTGAACCGGATCGAGTACGTTGCCCGTAGTATTTAAAAAAACAACCACCATAAAATCTTTAAGATATGCCTCGTTAAACACGGTTGCATCTTCTGTGGCTTCTACGGTAAAATCGTTTTCAACACCTAATTTTTTGATAGCCTCAATTCCAGACTCAATGGATTCATGGCGAAATCCTTCGGTTTTTGAAAATACCAGAACCTTAACTTCAGCAGGTTTTAACATAAAATAAGCTACAATTGCTATGAGTGCCAATAAGACACCTAAAACACCTAAAACTCTAAAGATTCTCCTTTTTGTTCTTCCCTTTTTTACTTTGGTCATTTCAGAAAAATTAATTAAATGAGTAATTTTCACTCAAATATATAAAAAATAGTTTACCATTTTCAATTTTATACTTTATATTCGTTTTTGAATCAAATAATTAGACAAATTAGATGTCTCAATTCACGGAAGAATCCCTGGAATTTATACGGAAAGAGTTGAAACGGTGCATACCGCAACTTTCCATAAACTGTGTCATTTTTTGGTTCGACGGTGACACATTGCAGATTCCTGTTGTCCAACCCATAAATGCCGATATTTGGAGTATTCCCGGAGGCTATATTTATCAAAATGAAGATATTGACGAGGCCGCAAAACGTATTCTTTATAATCAGACACAACTAAACAATCTTTTATTGAGTCAGTTCGGGACATTCGGTTCGGCTAAGCGTGCGTTTGACAAAGAAATAATTCTTTTTACGGAATCGGGTTTCCCTCAGGATATTGTTGAATATATGTCGCAGCGTTTTGTGACGATTGGTTACTACAGCATCGTTGGAAGCGTTAAAACAAAACTTAAAACCGACCCATTCTTCAAAGATGTTAAATGGATAAATGTTAAAGATGCTGATACCCTGGCATTAGATCATTCCCAGCTGGTTGTTGAGGCAGTTAAGACCCTTCGCCAGGAGCTCCAAAGCAAGCCGCTGATCTCCAGTTTTATGCCGGATACTTTTACCATTCCAGAACTTCAAAAATTGTATGAAGCTATTTTGGGAAGACCTGTGGATCGTGGAAACTTCCGCCAACGAATTTTAAAGACCAAAATACTAGTCAAAATTGGCACCTCCAAGGAAAAAACAGGGAGTCGCCCACCAATTCTATACAAACTAAACAAGAGCGTATATTTAAATTCTTTGACACAGGATGTAAAGTTGGGCTTCTGATATTGAACTACAGAATTGTATAGAACTTAAACTTTTTTAAGGCTGCTAATATTCTAATGAGCGTTGGATAAGTTTAATCCGCTATGCCCAACACTTTTATTTCGTAATATCCACCTCTTCACCGCAATGGTACAAGGCCCATTTGACCGACCAGCTTGTAAAGGCAGAAAACATAAAATCCTTATAGGGAAATCCATTTGCCTTCTCCCCCATGTTACTGGCCAACACTTGCTTTAGAACTGGAACCAGAGGTTTAGCTTTCTCGCCGACAAGCTCTATGCTTCGGGCCGCCTGCAAGGCAAGCCAGCCCCTTTCGTCTTGCACCCATTTCTCAAGAACCTTCAATGCCTCCAAATTTTGTTTTTCGTATAGCAAGTACTCTGCAGCCATAATCTGTACCGCAGGTGAGGAATCCTTTAGCAATCGCTCCCATTCCGATAGGAATTCTTCCTTCGGTAGTGTGGAGGCCTTTGAAGCTATCAATCCCCAATACCGAACCCCACTATCGGTATGTTGCATGGCCGTAGTAATTTCCTTTTTGTTGCCCTTCCCTACCAGTTCTGCAGTCTTTAGTATTTGGTCAAGATTGTACTGTTGGGAATCATGAGACATTTCATATGGTGTGGATCCGTTTGAGCGAATCATATATTCTGCTTCCGGAAGAAATCCCGTGTCTCGGGAGTTCAATATCCAGTTGTGCAATTGCGCTCGCATTTTGCGTTTCTGATCTCCATTTTCTGGCAGGTAAGCCAGATTTTCAAGTTCATTGGGGTCGTTCTCTAAATCATATAGCTCCTCAGGTGGTTTGGCACTAAACATCCGTTCGGCTTCAGCTGGTAAGGCCCCAGCTTCCCTTCTTTGATGTAAATCGGCAAAACTCTCCTTGACATCAGAGAAGATGTACCCGGGTTGGATGTATGGGAGATGAGGCATGTAGTTTCTGATGTAAATGAATTTATCATCTATTATTGCCCTGGATTTTTCATACATATTGTCGGCCCTACTACGGGAGCCGATAACATGGGTTCGCGGTTTTGGTAAGTTCTTTCCGAGAAAAGGCACTCCTTCCATGGTATCGGGTATGGGTAGTTCGGAAAGGTTCAAAATAGTCGGCGCGAAATCGACGAAACTTACTAGGTTGTTGTTCTCGACACCCTGCCTCAAACCATATTTATCACGATATTTTTTCGGTATATAGGCAATGAAAGGTACATGCAGTCCTGTTTTATAAAGCCAACGCTTGTAACGGGGTATCCCCGGCCCATGGTCTGAGAAGAAAAAGACAATAGTATTTTCTTTGAGACCGTCAGCTTCCACAGCATCTAAAATCTGCCCCACGATGCCATCAAACACAGTAATGTTGTCGTAATAATGTGCCCATATGTTCCTAAACGCATCTGATTTGGGATGGTAAACGGGTATAGAAACCTTGGCGGGATCGTGAAAAAGGGAGTCTCCCAAATTTTTGGTATTCTCTTTCCATTTGGAAGTAAAATTTACACTACCCTCGTGGGTCATTCCAAATACGTAATAACTAAAAAAAGGTTTTCCATCTTTCCGATTTCTCCAAGGAAACAGGTCGTTTTCCCAGTAATCGTAAATACCCTCGGGGTCAAAGTTATAATCCGTTTTACCATAATTAGTCGTAAAGTAACCCTCGGCCTTTAAGAGCTCTGGAAGTGTCTTGATAAAATCGGGCCTTTCAATAGCACTTCGCAGGTGTTGGGTGCCAAGTGATGTAGCATACAAGCCCGTAATAAGTGCCGAGCGCGCCGGTGAACAGATAGGCGCAGTTGCATAGGCTTGGTTGAACAAGATACCCTCTTTGGCCATTTGATCCAGGTTGGGGGTAGTAGCGAAATCATCTCCGTAAGCACCCAGAGCAGGTCCGATATCTTCACAATTGATCCAAACAATGTTGGGTTTTTCCGAATCGGATTGCTGTGCCTTCTGTGTAGTTGGAAAGGTAAGCAGCAAGAAACCCAGGAATACGATTTTTGGAATGGCACTTTTTTTAAAATTCATTTTTAAGTTTGTTATAGGATGGTAATTCACTATTGTATTATAGACTTGCATTAGTGTTTCCGGCTGGCATGGGAAATCGTACTGATGGTGTATGGGCTTCCTTTATCATTTTTTTCATTTCTTTGACTATACTGGGGTTTTCATTGGCTATATTCATTTGTTCGCCTAAATCTTTTTCCAGATCGTAAAGCTCCACAGATGCATTCGGGTCATTTTTCAAATTTCTTTTTACTGCCTTCCATTTTCCTTGTCGTACCGCAATACTGTATCCTCGCTCCGGAAATTCCCAATACAGATATTCGTGTTTTTTTTGTTCTTCGTGTTTTCCCAATAAGCTCGGTAAGTAAGAAATCCCATCAATGTTTTTGGGTGGTTCTATTCCAGCAATTTCACATGCGGTAGGAAGAAAATCCCAGAAGGCTCCTATATGCCCGCTTTCTGTATTGGATTTAATTGTATCTGGCCATCGTGCGATAAAAGGAATTCGGATGCCTCCTTCGTACAAGTCTCGTTTGCCTCCTTTTAGGGGTCCATTACTATCAAAAAACTCCGTAAATTCTTCTGAGGGCATTGGCCCATTGTCACTCGTAAATACCACCAAGGTGTTATTGTCAAGACCTTGCTCTTTTAGTTGTGCTAGTATTTGACCAATTCCCTTGTCCATTCGAGTAATCATGGCGGCGTATGCCTTGGTTTCCCGGGACCATGTTTGGTTTTCGTAAGGGCTGAGTTCAGGAACCTCCATGCGGAAACCTTCAGGAGCCTCCCCATTGTCATGTGGAATTGTAAGTGCCAGGTAGAGGAAAAAGGGGGCTTCCCGCTCCTTTTTTAAGAAACCGAGTGCTTCCTCGACAAAAAGGTCATGAGAGTAATCAACTTGCTCTTCAGAATAACTGCCCAATCCTTTGTGCCAGGCTGTACTATCCTGGTACACCACCTTATTACGCAATATTTCTTTTTTCCCATTACGTAGAAGATACTCTGGGTAATAGTTATGCGCCAGAACTTGGTCTAAGTAGCCATAGTAGTCATCAAATCCCTTTTTAAGGGGGTCTCCCGATGAATCTTCAATACCCAACCCCCATTTTCCGATAAGGGCGGTCTCGTATCCTGCTGTTTTTAACAATTCGGAAACCGTGACTGTTTCGGCGCTTATGGGTGCTTGGCCATGTGGCTCCGATTGGGCGTTACCTCTAATTTCTGCATGCCCCATATGCATACCTGTCATCAGGGCACATCGTGATGGCGCACATACCGTATTACCAGCATAATGCTGGGTGAATCTAATGCCCTCCTCTGCCATTTTATCCAAATTGGGTGTCTGTATTTTGGTCTGACCGTATGGACCTATATCGGCATAGCCCAAATCATCGGCCATGATAAATATGATATTGGGCTTGCTAGGTACTGATTTCTCTGATTTTGTTTCACAACTAACAAGAAGGCAAGCCGTAATACCGAAAAGCAACATTGATGTCTTACTATGTAATCGCCTAATAGATTTGAATTTGGAATAAAATTGCGGATATCTGTCTGGGATGGATTCTGTTCTATCTGCCTTTTCCCTTAAAACGGATTCAAGTAAAAATTCGCTCATGGTATAGGACAGTAATTTTTTATAAAGCATAGGTTTTCGAAGAATTTGCTTTAAATGTAATTGATATATTTCAGTATGGCATATGAAAGTCGAATTACTTAAGGTAAGGGTTAACTCTACCTTTTGTCTTGATACAAACCGAAGCAAAAGATCAAAAAAGGGTTTATAGGAAATGGTCGCTGTAGTAAAACCCACTTCCACTTACAGCACTGTTATCTCCAAGAATCTTTTGTCAATTGTAATGATTTACTCTTTTTGAGGCTTTTCTTTTTCCCAAGTGTAGGGAGCATAGCCGTTAATAATTATTGAAGCCTTGGAGATAATTTAGGCTATGTGAAAGATTTTTAAATCTTTTGATTTAAAAAACACCTAGTGAAATCGAAGATTCATGAACACTAAATGAAAAATAACTAGATGTGAATAAAAAGTCCCCTTTTTGTATTCCTTTTTGGTGAGGCAAAAAGGAATGAGAAATTCCTCTTTTTCGCTTTGCGAAACGCACTGCTACCGCGAGATTGTATCTCGTGGTAATGCTACCATAGACTTCCGCTCTGCAGTGACCACCAGTTATAAACTGGCGGTAGCGGAGGTTAAAATGGCGGTAAAAGAGCTCGTACTAAAGTAGGGGTACAGTTTTTAAACAAAAAAGCCGACTTTTATTAGCCGGCTTTTCATTTGTACAGGCGGAGAGACTCGAACTCTCACACCTTTCGGCACTAGATCCTAAGTCTGGTATATATTGCACCAATAAAACATAAATAATCTCATTTTCAATGATTTATGTTTTCAATCATTTTATTTGAAGTCATTTAATATCAGTTGATTTCAATATTTGTTGTACCTATGTTGTACCCAGATTACCTAATAAATTAGTAACTTTAAGGCGGTTTTCATACCAAATGTTGTACCTGATTTGACTTTCGGACTCAAAACAGGTTTACAATGTCAACAAGCGCAAAAATTATTCTTCGTA
>CAZWPZ010000322.1:0-3811 GCA_964636005.1 uncultured Eudoraea sp. | reverse complement strand
ATAATCTTCTTTGCCGATTTAACCGTTTTTACAATACCTCTTTCAATAAGCTTTCTTATAATAAAAGGCTTGTATAACTCAGCAGCCATATCTTTTGGCAAACCACATTCATAAAGATTCATCTCCGGGCCAACAACAATTACGGACCTGGCTGAGTAATCTACCCTTTTACCAAGAAGGTTCTGACGGAACCTACCTTGTTTTCCTTTTAAAGAATCGGAAAGGGATTTTAGTGGTCTGTTCGATTCTGTTTTAACAGCAGAAGCTTTTCGCGTATTGTCGAACAGAGAATCTACAGCTTCCTGCAGCATTCTTTTCTCGTTTCTTAAGATAACTTCAGGAGCCTTAATCTCCATAAGTCTTTTAAGACGATTGTTTCTAATGATTACCCTTCGGTATAAATCATTTAAATCGGATGTAGCAAATCGGCCACCATCTAATGGCACCAAAGGTCTAAGTTCAGGTGGAATGACAGGAATAACCTTCATTATCATCCACTCTGGCCTGTTCTCCCTGTTATCTTGAGATTCTCTTAATGCTTCAACAACCTGAAGTCTTTTTAAGGCTTCGGTTTTCCTTTGCTTTGATGTTTCTGTGTTTGCCTTGTGTCTCAATTCATAAGACAGTTCTTTTAAATCGATCCGCTGTAGAAGATCAATCAAACACTCGGCACCCATTTTTGCAATAAACTTATTTGGGTCCGTATCTTCCAAATACTGATTTTCAACTGGGATAGATTCCAGAATATTTAAATACTCTTCTTCTGTAAGAAAATCGAGTTTTTTGATTTCCTCTCCTTCTGGACCTTTTGCAATACCTGGCTGAATAACTACATACCTTTCGTAGTATATAATCATATCCAATTTCTTGGATGGTAACCCAAGAAGGTAGCCTATTTTATTAGGTAGGGAACGGAAATACCAGATATGAGCGACAGGAACGACCAAATTTATGTGGCCTACTCTATCTCTTCTTACTTTCTTTTCTGTAACCTCTACCCCACATCGATCACAAACGATACCGCGATAGCGAATACGCTTATACTTTCCACAGGCACATTCATAATCCTTTACAGGACCAAATATTCTTTCACAAAACAGACCATCGCGCTCTGGTTTATGCGTTCTATAGTTAATAGTTTCTGGTTTTAAAACTTCTCCTCTGGATTCACCCAAAATCGATTCTGGTGAAGCCAAGCCGATTGAAATTTTATCAAACCTTTTAATTGCAGTATTATCTTTTAGTCTAGCCATCTTAATATGGTGATAGTAAATTTAATATGTGTAAAACTATTATTCTTCCAATCTGATATCCAAACCTAATCCCTTAAGTTCGTGCATCAATACATTGAATGATTCTGGCAAGCCAGGTTCTGGCATTGTTTCCCCTTTAACGATAGACTCGTATGTCTTAGCCCTTCCGATAACGTCATCGGATTTTACCGTTAATATCTCCCTTAGGGTGGCAGAAGCTCCATAAGCTTCTAATGCCCATACTTCCATTTCTCCAAATCGCTGACCACCAAATTGGGCTTTACCTCCTAATGGTTGTTGCGTAATTAAGGAGTATGGTCCAATCGATCTAGCATGCATTTTGTCATCTACCATATGCCCTAATTTCAACATATAGATAACTCCAACCGTAGCCGCCTGATCAAATCTTTGTCCGGTTCCTCCGTCGTAAAGGTAGGTATGGCCAAATCTTGGAATTCCTGCCTCGTCGGTGAATGAATTTATTTCATCTAGTGTAGCACCATCAAAAATTGGGGTTGCAAACTTCTTATCGAGTATCTGACCAGCCCAACCAAGAACGGTTTCATAGATTTGTCCAATATTCATACGTGACGGTACACCCAGAGGGTTCAATACGATATCCACTGGAGTTCCATCTTCTAAGAAAGGCATATCTTCCTGGCGAACGATTCTGGCAACAATACCTTTATTTCCGTGTCTACCAGCCATCTTATCACCAACCTTTAGTTTACGCTTTTTGGCAATATAGACCTTCGCCAACTTCATAATACCAGCAGGAAGTTCGTCTCCAACCGAAATAGTAAACTTATCCCTTCTCAGGTTACCCTGTAGGTCGTTTAACTTGATCTTATAGTTGTGCAATAAATCAGCAACCAAAGCATTGGACTCCTTGTCTGTAGTCCAACTTCCTCCAACTAAATGAGCAAAATCATCTACCGAATTAAGCATTTTCATGGTATACTTCTTACCTTTTGGAAGAACTTCTTCTCCAAGATCATTCAGTACACCTTGAGATGTTTTACCATTAATTAGTTTAAAGAGCTTTTCTACTAAGATATCTTTCAGTTCCTGAAATTTTACTTCGTATTCTAATTCTAAACTAGAAATAGCTTCTTTATCTTCAGATCGTTTTCGTTTATCTTTTATAGACCTCGAAAATAGTTTCTTATCTATTACAACACCGCGTAAGGATGGTGAAGCTTTTAGAGATGCATCTTTAACATCCCCCGCTTTATCCCCAAATATGGCACGTAGTAACTTCTCTTCAGGTGTTGGGTCTGATTCTCCTTTTGGAGTAATCTTACCAATTAGTACGTCCCCTGGTTTTACTTCAGCACCGATACGGATCATTCCATTTTCATCCAAATCTTTTGTCGCTTCTTCAGAAACATTTGGAATGTCGTTTGTAAGTTCTTCAGCACCTAGTTTAGTATCTCTTACTTCTAGCGCATATTCATCTATGTGGATAGAAGTAAAGATATCCTCTCGCACCACCTTTTCAGAAATCACAATAGCATCCTCGAAGTTATATCCCTTCCAAGGCATAAAGGCCACTTTGAGGTTTCTTCCTAGTGCAAGCTCCCCACTTTCTGTAGCGTAGCCTTCACATAAAACCTGTCCCTTTTTAACCTTATCTCCTTTTTGTACAATGGGTTTAAGATTGATACTGGTACCTTGGTTTGTTTTTCTGAATTTGACCAAATTATATGTCTTTGAATCATCTTCAAAACTCACCAATTTTTCTTCATCCGTACGACTGTACTTTATAGTGATTTGCTGTGAATCAACATATTCAATAACCCCGTCGCCTTCTGCATTAATAAGTACCCTAGAATCCGAAGCTACTTGTCTTTCCAAGCCTGTACCAACAATGGGAGACTGAGGTTTTAATAATGGAACCGCCTGACGCATCATATTGGATCCCATAAGGGCCCTGTTTGCATCATCATGTTCTAAGAACGGGATCAAAGAAGCGGAAATAGAGGCAATTTGGTTTGGCGCTACGTCCGTATAATTAACTTCTTTTGGTTCCACAACTGGGAAATCGCCTTCTTCTCTGGCAATTACTTTTTCCTGATTAATGGCACCGTTGTCTTTCAATGGAATGTTCGCCTGAGAAATCTTCATTCCCTCTTCTTCCTCTGCACTTAGGTAAACATAATTCTTAGTATCTACTTTACCATTTTCTACTTTTCTATAAGGCGTTTCCAGGAAGCCCATAGGGTTGACCTTAGCAAAAACAGAAAGAGAAGAAATCAATCCAATATTCGGCCCTTCAGGTGTTTCAATCGGACAAAGTCTACCGTAGTGCGTATAATGTACGTCACGCACCTCAAAACCAGCACGCTCTCTTGATAGTCCACCAGGTCCTAGTGCAGATAGTCTTCTTTTGTGTGTAATTTCAGCCAATGGATTGGTTTGATCCATAAATTGAGACAATTGGTTGGTCCCAAAAAAGCTATTTATTACAGAAGATAGTGTCTTAGCATTAATTAAATCAATAGGCGTAAACACTTCGTTATCTCTTACATTCATTCTTTCACGAATGGTTCTAGCCA
>CAZWPZ010000321.1:0-1511 GCA_964636005.1 uncultured Eudoraea sp. | reverse complement strand
AAGTAAAGACTACTGGAAAGTCTTACAATGCACAGGCTGCTCATTTATGGACGCTAAATGAGGAAGGTAAGGTAATACGGTTTCAGCAATATGTTGACACGAAGAAATTAGCAGACTCCGAAGCTTAGAATAAAGCAACGCCCAGTTTTCCAGTATACCCTTAGCTAGGCTAAAGCACTATGTTTATGTAGATAATGCCATGAGGTATCTACCAAAAAAAATGCCAACCCAAGAGGTTGGCATTAAAAAATATGTGTTTATCAATTAATTTACGCTGTGTAAGCCTGAGGTGCCCAAACAGAACACATCATTCCGGGAGCAGCCTTTGTTGGGTTTGCACAATCCTCATTTTCGAATCGAACGCAAGTTGTGCAGTCTCTTTCACTAATTAAAGCGGCCTTCATTTCAAATTGGTCGCAGGTATAGTGACTATTCACCTTTACGCCGTGTACCTTACAAAGGTTATCGCTCATTTTGTTTTCGCAGTTTTCGCATGTATTTCCTAATCGTATAGCCATTTTATTTGATTTTAAAATTATAGATTAAAATTAGGCAAAGGATGGCTTAGATTCAATTTAAATAACTGGTATTCAATAATTTAAATTTAGATTGTTTAAAAATAACCTAGTTAAGTTAAACATGTATAATACTACTTTACGCTGTGTTTTAAAAAAGAGACTGAAGTGAAGAAGAGTGCAGGAACAACACTAGTTTACACTTTAGCTATTGCTTGGACAAATGCATGCTGGTCAAAGAAATGTAAACCGACGAATTAAAACGATCTACCTTCTTTTTTTGGTCATTACTTTTAGATAAGTTCCTTCCTCTTTGAAGGAATCAAAACCTAAAAATAGAGACTCGAACAATATTGGGTAGATTGATAAATAACTGAGTACCAAAACGATATTCTCTTGTTATTTTTCTTTTATGAGCCTAGTCTAGCACTTTTCTCAATTTTCCTGTCCTTCTTTTTTGTATATTAAGAATATGTTTAACCTAACACAATTAAAATGGATCAACCAACTTTATTCGAACGTTTGGGTGGCAGAGATGGTGTAAGTAAACTTACAGCACAAGTTGTAGCAAACCACTATGCTAACCCTGTTATTGCGACCAGATTTCAAAATGGAAAGATGTCGCAGGATGACTTAACCAAAAGTGCAACCGAGTTCTTCTGTACTGGCCTGAGTGGTGTAGCCACCTATACTGGAAAAGACATGATAGCAGCTCATAAAGGAATGAACATCAATGCCGAAGAATTTCTTGCTGTTTTAGATGATGTTTTAGATGCTATGAAGACTCAAGGCCATGGAGATTTGGAGCAAGGGGAGGTGCTCAAAATTTTATACGACATGAAACTTGAAATCGTAGGTCAATAGGAAACGAAGCGTCCTGATTTCATAGTCGTATATGTAATGTACATAGGTTGTCACTAGTGTCGGGCAGGGAGTATTTGTATAAACTACCGTTACTCACTGTCTGGCAGTGACAAACTATATTCCGTTAAAATG
>CAZWPZ010000320.1:0-1790 GCA_964636005.1 uncultured Eudoraea sp. | reverse complement strand
TGCACCTCCGGTATTACCAAGTGGAACGTGATTAATAAATGATTTCCAACCTCCGACAACTAGCCTAAGTACTTGCCCAAAGACTTCTTTGGTGTTTTTTTGCATTAAACCAAACCTTAGCATTAACCAATGGGAATAGGTATGCTCTATCGGGTAAGACTGACCTATAATATGACTACGTTCTAAATGATACCAGGCATCAGCATATTGGTTTTTTAGGAGGCAATGTCTATAATCTTCTAGCTCTGACTTATAAGCTTCTTTTAGATGTCTCGGGATTTTTACATTAAACTTCATATCCATCTATTTTGGATAAAAGTAGCTTAATGGTCAGTGCAACGGAAGTGCATTTATTAGGCACTGCATTTATCGCAAATACCTTTTACAACCAAGTTTACATTTTCCGAAACAAAACCATCGGGGACCTTTATTAGTGGGATTTTATGTTCCGTTAAACACACGGTTTCTCCACAATTGTTACAATGAAAATGAAGGTGTAAATCTTGTTCCATTTCACAATTGCAACCTTCTTCACACATCGCATATTTGGTGATGCCAGTGCCATCATCTATTTGATGTACAATTGCTTTTTCCTCAAATGTTTTAAGGGTTCTATAAAGGGTAGTTCTATCTGCTTTTGCGAAAGCATTTTCTATATCACTCAAAGTAACTGCCACCTTTTTTCCTGCAAGAAACTTGGATATCAGCAGGCGCATTGCTGTTATCCGAACTCCCTTTGATTCTAATAATTCTTCTATTGTTTGCATAATTAATCGTTGTCTTCGTTTCCAAAGGGTTTTAAAATGATTCCAATACTAAAGATAAAACCATCTGTAGGCGCATATATTTCTGGAAAAGTAGGGTTTTCGTGAGGGGGCAGAACTAAAGGCGAAAAACGACTTTGTCTTCGGTCTGTAAAGTTCTCAAAATTTACAAATGTACTTCCCCATTTAAAATTACGCATTACAAGCAAGCCCATTGTAAAGAAATCGGTTGTTTCAAACCCGTTTGAAAGTAATTGTTTTCCTGTGTAAAAGGTTTCATAACCTATACGCCATTTTTCAGATTCATACATCAAAACACTCCCTGCATTGTGCTTTGCGGTCAGTGGTTTCTGTGGATTGCCAGGTAGATAATTTAGGCGTGTGTCTATAAATGCGTAATTCAAAAACCACCTAAAATCTTTATAGGTAAACTTGATATTGGTCTCGGCCCCTTTACTTAGAATTTCTCCAGAAGCATTTTCAAACTGAAATAAATCACCATCAACGGAATTAAGTAACAATCCATTTCTAATAGCAGTCAGATAAAACAATTGGTTTACGGAAAAACCTACTTCATCGGTCAATCTTGTTTGATAGTTAAAATCTAGGTTAAGCCCATAAGAACGTTCCGCCTTCAAAGCATCCTTATCAATCTGTAAGACATTTCGAAAGTTTATGAATTCCGCTTCCTCAGTAAAAATATCGGGGACTTTATAGCCCAAACCACCCCCAAGTCTGCTAGAAAAGTTGTTGTTTGATTTATATAATAGGGAAATTCTTGGCAGCGCAAAGAATCCCCAATCAATGGCATAATCGGTGCGCAGTCCTGTTTCAAGAATCCATTGTTCCGTAACGTCATAGATGTTATTAGCAAACAATCCAACGGTAACGTCCTTTTGGTCACGTTCTAAAGGATTTCCCCGTTCATTAAATACTGTAGAATATAAGTTTGCTCCTAAAACCCAATCTGCTTTTACTCCTTGCTTTTGGTAAGCAGCTTCTGTAAAGGTGTTCCATTGACTCCCT
>CAZWPZ010000319.1:0-3119 GCA_964636005.1 uncultured Eudoraea sp. | reverse complement strand
ATCACCATTTCTCCAATTTGAGGTTTAACGATACTTTTTATGGCATTCCCTTGCTTTCCTATTGCTAAAGGGGATTTAGTATTGGTAGAATTATGCTTTATATGGTAGATTGGAAGTCCTTTTGTCCTCCATAAGTCAAGTAGTCTTTTAGCCGTTTCTTCCGCTAAAGGATTGTTTCGTTCTGTTCCATAATAGGGATATTCATCTAATCCCTTTTGTATATCAATTAAGAGTAATGCCGGTCTACTTCCTGGATGTTTCATCATTATCTTACTCTACTTTATAAATAGTCGGATTGAATGCTTTCGATACTACCATGACCTTATCTCCTAGTTTTACATCTTGGACTTCCTTGGTATTCAAAATAACTTTGACAGGATTATTTTGAATTAATACGGTAGCAATAAAAATAAAGCCTTGTTTTTGTAAGCCGATAATTTCTCCAAAAAATTTAAACTTACCACTTAGGTTATTGTTTATAAACAATTCATCAGGACTTCCTGAGCGCATCACCTTACCTTCTTCGAGTACAAGTACTTGGTCCGACAGTCGTACTATTTCTCCTAAATCATGGCTAACTAAAATGGTGGTTATCTTGAGTTTGTTGTGAATCTCCGCAATAAAATCTTGCAACTTAGACCGGATATTGTAATCTAAGGCTGAGAGCGGTTCGTCTAAAAGCAGTAATTGTGGTTTTCCAGCTATAGCTCTTGCCAACGCAACTCTTTGTTGTTGGCCTCCCGAAAGTTCATGAGGCTTTCTGTTGGTCAGGTCGTGCAACTCTACCATATCTAACAGTAAATCCAAGTCTTTTTTGTTCCCATTTTTTCCTTGAGCAAACTGTAGATTTTCCATAATGGTCATATGAGGAAATAGAGCATAGTCCTGAAAAACAAGACCTACTTTTCTTCTCTGCGGAGGCAGAAAGACATTTTTATTATACCATGGGATCCCATCGACCACAATTTCACCCTGGTCCGGTTTTAAAAGGCCGGCTAGTATTCTTAGAATGGTGGTTTTGCCAGAACCAGAAGGGCCATACAGCGTAGTTAGTGAGGTTTTTTCTAAATCGCACTTTAGATGGAGAACCATTTCTCCAGTTGCAGATTTAAGTTTTTTTTGGAAGTCAAGTTTAATCATTTCCAATATCGTTTTATATATCCGCCGTTTACTAAATATACTATAAACAAAATACTGAAAGTGATACAAAACAAAATCAGAGCATATACATTAGCATTGCCATAATTCATTGCTTCCACCTCATCGTAAATGGCTATGGATGCAACTCTTGTACTTCCTGGAATATTACCCCCAATCATCAGAACAACACCAAATTCTCCAACGGTATGAGCGAAGGCCAAAACAATACCCGAAAGTACGGAAGCTTTACAATTTGGAAGTAAGACTTTGAATAAAGTACTCCATTTAGACCTACCCATTACAAAGGACGCTTCGGATAGCGAACTAGGCAAAGCTTTTAATCCTGCCTGAATTGGGTGTACCATAAAGGGTAGGCTGTAAATAATGGATGCAAAGACGAGTCCACCAAATGAAAAAATTAGTCGGATACCCAATAAATCATCCATTAATTTGCCAAAAGCATTGTTCGGACTAAATGCCAATAGAAAATAAAATCCAAGTACAGTAGGAGGGAGGACAAGTGGCATACTGATGAGCGTTTCTACAACTGGCTTTAATTTGTTTTTGGTTTGTACGAGCCAATATGCCAATGGAATTGCTATTATCAAAAGTAATGCGGTAGTGACAAATGCTAGCTTAAATGTTAAATATAGAGGTTCCCAGCTCATTAGACAGATAACATTATTTCATTTGTTTTTATAGAGGCCCAACATAAATCCGATTGTTTTAGGTCCAATTTATCTAGGGAACGCGTTGGAACAATAGCCGTAATTTCACCTGTATAGGTGGTTAAGGTTACTTCTGCTAATAAAGCATTTTTCTGGATAGAATTAATTTCACCTTTTATTTGATTTACTATACTACATGGAATAGTATCTGAATTGAACAGAATAACTTCGGTTTCTTTAAAATGTAATACAGCACTAGTTCCCTTGCAGAGTTTTGGATATAGTTGTTTGTCTTTAACTACAATGGAATAGATATTTGTCTTGTCCCCTAATTGAGTTCGAACCATAACCAGTTCTCCATCTTGTTCGACCTCCTGTATAATTCCTTTGATAATATTCATTTAATTATAGCCATATTCTTTCAGGATGCTCTTACCTTTGGCGGACAGGATGAACGATTTAAAGTCATTTGCATCCGCTAGTTTACTTTCTAAGGTACTAAGAATTACAATTCCTTGCGCTATAGGGGTATAACTTTTACTGTCTATAATACTATAGCTGCCAGGTTCTTGTAGTTTTTTTGATTTTATTGTAGACAGGGAGGTGAAACCTACCTCTGCCGCTCCTGAATAAACAAACTGATTAATTTGCGCAATACTTTCACCATAGACTAACTTCGCTTTAATTTTATCCAGCACTTTATGGTGAGCTAAAACTTCCGTTGCGGCTTTGCCGTAGGGAGCCGTTTTGGGATTTGCAATAGCAATATGTTCTATTTGGGTTTTAAGGAGGTCTTGTAGTTCTAAAGAGTCTCTATTAGATAATGACCATAGTACAAGTTTTCCATGTGCGTACACTTCGGGTTCAGACTGTGCTTTTCCTTTTTTGTATAACTCCATCGGATAAGACATGTCTGCCGCAAGAAATACATCATAGGGTGCTCCTTCTAAAATTTGAGCAGTGTGTTTGCCAGAGGATCCGACTATTATCTCACATGGTATACCAGTTTGCCTATGGAATTCCTTTATTAAAGCTTCTGTCGCGTACTGCATATTTGCAGATGCAGCAATCCTTAGCGAATTTCCCCCCTTGTGTTTACAAGCCATACAGCAGACAAAACACATTCCTATAAGCAAGGGTCTTCTAGTGCGATGGATGGTCAAAAGGTTCAGAAGTCTTTGCATTATTGTCTAATAAAATAGTTCCAAAAATCGCAATAGGCTAAAGCAGATGTGTTGTCTGTAAGTTGGGCTATTCTATTCATTGCGATTAGTCTTAACGATTCTGGGGACCCTTTAAGTACAATCATTC
>CAZWPZ010000318.1:0-6800 GCA_964636005.1 uncultured Eudoraea sp. | reverse complement strand
AGGTAGTAACTGAAATAACAATACCGGGTAGGTTAAATTAGGACAATCGGAAAGTGTTGTACACATTCCCCCGGATGCAAGAGGGTAGTTTAAGCCAGATATGTCTAAACTATTAAATAATAACAACGCCAAAATACCTGGAACAACCATAATAAAAATAACAGGCAACTTTAAAAATCCTGCAAACAAAGCACCCCACCTCCCATGATTAAGATTCTTGGCCCCAAGAACACGCTGCACCATAAATTGATTGTTTGCCCAGAAATAAAAACCTAAGAGCGGCACTCCTGTTAGTAATCCCCACCAAGGCATAAATTCATCATTAGCCGGTCTTACAAGACTAAATACTTCGGAAGACGTTGTTGGTATATACTTACCTTCTTCAGCACGATTTCCAAAACTTACATCCCCTGACGCCAGCATGACATCCAATTTATCCATCATCCCTTTCCATCCCCCTCCTAATTCTTCGAAGGCGAAATATGTAAGAAGACACGATCCTATAATTAGTAAAATGGCCTGAATAACTTCCGTTTGTATAACCGAATTTAAACCTCCCGGGATGGTGTATGCGGCCGCCGCTATAGCCAATATTATTATTATGTAGGTCGAATCTATGGATGGGAATAGCAGTTTTAATACGATACTCCCAACATATAAACCCGCCGCCGTGTCTACTAGCACATTACCTAAAATGG
This sequence comes from uncultured Eudoraea sp., assembly GCA_964636005.1. Taxonomy (GTDB): domain Bacteria; phylum Bacteroidota; class Bacteroidia; order Flavobacteriales; family Flavobacteriaceae; genus Eudoraea. The sequence continues at coordinate 6,102 of CAZWPZ010000318.1, read as the reverse complement.
TGATAAAGGAAAAATAATATCGAGACCGTTTGTCATAACGCCTTTGAATAAATTCCGGCATGGTATATACTCCTGACTTTAAATAAAAGGGTAAAAAGAAAATGGAAAAAAAGATAAGAATTACTACTGCGTACCATTCATAGTTATAGACGCTTATATTTGTTTGAAAACCATCCGAAGCGAGACCAACTAAGGTAGAACTAGAAATATTTGCGGAAAAAAGGGCTATCCCTACGATTGGCCAAGTCATTGTTCTACCTCCTAAAAAGTAATCCTCAGAACTACTCCTTTTGGATTTCGAAATACCGTAAATAATAATTCCAATTAAATAAATAACGATTACAGCGATGTCTAATGTTTGTAAGCCTCCCATAGTAGTTTGTTTGTTAGTTTAAAGCAATAACTCAAAGTGAAATCTATGCTTTCCTACAAGATACTATTAAATTTACGAATAGATTTGCTATCCGAATATTCCTCCGTGCTTTCTCTAAAATAGTCCTTTATGACTATTCCTTGAGAAACCTAATATTCCGTTTTAATCCATTGTATTTGGTGCGTTTAACAGCAGATTTCGAGAACACTTTTTTAAAAACATCCTCGGTAATTTCCTCCCAGTCTGTCTTATTCATCTCCAATAGCAAAGGGTTGGGATTAAAAAGTGGCTCTTGATGCTTTTTAGAAAACCTGTTCCATGGACAGACATCCTGACAAATATCACAGCCAAAAATCCAATCCTCGAATTGCCCCTTTACTGAATTTGGAATTTCATTCTTTAACTCAATGGTAAAATACGATATGCATTTACTTCCATCGACTACATAAGGCTGTGTAATGGCCTGGGTCGGACAAGCATCAATACATGCCGTACAGCTGCCACAATGATCCGTTACAGGCAGGTCATAGTCTAATTCCAGATCTACAATTAATTCGGCAATAAAATAAAAGGATCCAACTTTTTGTGTCAATAAATTGGAGTGTTTCCCTATCCAACCTAGTCCGCTTTTGGCAGCCCAAGCTTTGTCTAAAACAGGGGCGGAATCTACAAATGCACGCCCACTTACTTCTCCTATTTCCTCACTTATAAAATGTTGTAGCTGCCGTAATTTGGTCTTGATTACATGGTGGTAATCTTGCCCATAGGCATATTTAGAAATCTTGTAGGTTTCTTTATCCTGGGTCTTTTCTGGAAAATAATTTAACAACAGTGAAATCACAGATTTTGCTCCGGGCACCAGGAGTCGCGGATCCAGACGTTTGTCGAAGTAATTTTCCATATACTGCATCTCCCCATGCATATTATTATGTAGCCACTTCTCTAAACGCGGGGCTTCTTTCTCTAAAAATTCGGCCTTGGAAATTCCACAAGACAAAAAACCAAGTCTTTTTGCCTCAGACTTTATGCCTTCTGTATATTTTGATTTATTGGAGGTAATACTTCGCTATTTAACTTTAATAATATGAGGGCTGTGCATATTTTTAATCCGAACCTTATTACTTATTGCATTGGGATTGATTACCCTTTGTTTCTTATAGACTAATAAGTATTTGCTAAAACAAACCTTTCTGGATATTACCATTGGTTTTTCCTAAATGCGTATAGGCCAATTCTGTAACCTCTCGTCCGCGAGGCGTCCGCATTATAAAACCCTGTTGAATTAAAAACGGTTCATAAACTTCCTCAATGGTTTCCGCACTCTCCGATACAGCGGTCGCTAGGGTGGTGATTCCTACAGGACCACCCTTAAATTTGTCAATTATGGTGGTCAAGATTTTGTTATCCATCTCGTCTAAACCATGAGTGTCTACATTCAATGCTTTCAGTCCGTATCTCGAAATACCCAAGTCTATTTTACCATTACCTTTAATCTGAGCAAAATCACGTACTCGTCTGAGAAGTGCATTACTAATCCTAGGGGTTCCCCTGCTTCTGCCTGCTATTTCTATTGCCGCCTCATTGTCGATTGGAACTTTCAATATTTCAGCACTTCTTAAGACAATAGTAGATAGTAGTTCGGTCTTATAATACTCAAGCCTGCTAGTTATCCCAAATCTTGCACGCATTGGTGCGGTCAGTAGTCCAGAACGTGTAGTAGCCCCAATAAGAGTGAAGGGATTTAGATTTATTTGTACCGACCTTGCATTAGGGCCAGTCTCTATCATGATATCAATTTTATAATCCTCCATTGCAGAATATAAATATTCCTCCACAACCGGACTTAGCCTATGGATCTCATCAATAAACAAAACATCTCGTTCCTCTAGGTTCGTTAGCAATCCTGCCAGGTCTCCGGGCTTATCTAAAACTGGGCCAGAGGTAATCTTGATGCCTACACCCAGTTCATTTGCCAATATATGAGCCAATGTGGTTTTCCCCAATCCTGGAGGACCGTGGAAAAGCGTGTGATCCAAAGATTCGTTTCTCTGGTTGGCAGCCTCTACGAAAATCTTTAGATTCTCCAGCACCTGTTCCTGCCCTGTAAAATCATCAAATGAAATAGGCCTTAGAACTCGTTCTATATCTAATTCTTCTTTGGAATAACCCGCACCAGTAGGATCAAGATTCTCATTCATATGTCCAAAGATACTAAAAAACCATACGGATGCTTTCTAATTTATGCTATACAGACACGTTTCTATTAACTGCCTTTATCCATATGATAATTGTCATTTTTTTAGTCAAAAATTATGCTCTCCTTTGTATAGAAATTTTGGATAATTCCTTAATTTATAAACATTTAAATATTAATACTACTAAATTCAAAATCAATGACAACAAAATTTAATTTACAGAAATACGGAATAGATACCGAAGAAGTATTCAGAAATAGTAGTGTTCCCGTTCTTTATGAATTGGGCTTGCGATTGGAAAAAGGAACTGCCATATCGAATGTTGGAGCTTTAATGACATACTCCGGTGAGAAAACTGGTAGAAGTCCTAAGGACAAAAGAGTGGTCAGACATCCTGACTCTGAGAACAACATAGACTGGGGAGATATTAATATAGGGTTAGATGAGCATACTTTTATGGTAAATCATGAGAGAGCTATCGACTATTTAAACACATGCCCTCACTTATATGTGGTCGACGCTTTCGCAGGCTGGGATCCAAAATACAGATTAAAAATCAGAATTATTTGTACCCGAGCTTATCATGCTCTTTTTATGGAAAATATGCTCATAATGCCTACAGCAGAAGAGCTGGCAAATTTTGGAGAACCAGACTACGTGGTCTTCAATGGCGGTGGGTTCCCTGCAAACCGCTATACCTCAGAGATGACCTCAAAAACGAGTGTTGATGTAAACTTAGAAAGAAAAGAAATCGTCATCCTAGGGACACAGTACGCCGGTGAAATGAAAAAAGGAGTTTTCTCAGTTATGAACTATTTAATGCCATTAGAGAATGTTCTACCTATGCACTGTTCGGCAAATGTTGGTGAAGACGATGACGTGACTATCTTATTTGGACTTTCTGGGACAGGTAAAACAACCCTAAGTGCGGATCCGAAAAGAAAATTGATTGGGGACGATGAACACTGTTGGACCGACGATGGAACCTTTAATATTGAGGGCGGCTGTTATGCGAAAGCTATTAATTTATCAGAAGAAAAAGAACCGGATATTTATAGAGCAATTAAATTTGGTACGGTTCTGGAAAATGTAGTTTATGACAAGTTTACCAGAGAGGTAGACTATACGGACACCAGTATAACTCAAAATACAAGGGCCTCTTACCCTATCGATTTTATTGATAACGTACAAATGCCTTGTATAGCTGGTCATCCAAAAAACATTATTTTCCTTACTTGTGATGCTTTTGGTGTACTACCTCCTGTTAGTAAACTAACTCCCGAACAGGCCAGCTATCATTTTATCTCTGGTTATACCGCCAAAGTGGCTGGTACAGAAATGGGAGTTACAGAACCACAGGCTACCTTCAGTGCTTGTTTCGGAGCTGCCTTTATGATGTGGCATCCTAATAAATATGCCGAATTATTGGCTGAAAAGATTAAGAAACATGAAGCAACTGCCTGGTTGGTTAATACAGGTTGGACTGGTGGTCCACACGGAATAGGTTCAAGGATGAGCCTTAAACATACCAGAGCTATGATTGATGCGATTCATCATCACGATTTTGATAAGGTAGATTATGTAGCTGATGAAGAATTTGGTTTTCAAATACCAACAAGTTGTCCGGAAGTACCTTCCGATGTCTTAATTCCAAAAAACACTTGGGAGGATAAGGAGAAGTACGACCTTACAAAGCAGAAGCTCGTAAAGTTATTCAATGATAACTTCAAGAAGTTTGAGGCAAATGTAAATGAAGCTATTGTGAATGCAGGGCCAAAAACTAATATTAGTGTTTAGCCAAATGTGTGAAATTAAAAAGTCCGATATCAAAAATATCGGACTTTTTTTATTCTTCCTTTTTGTAAAGTTCAGCGCTATCTAGGAACGCTTCAATTTGAATAGAAGGGTTTCCCCATAAATAGGTTTTAGACATACCACTGGCTGATAGTAGAAATTCTCGATAAACATTTAGCCGTGCTTTTGCAGATTCTTCTAGCCTGGCATAGACTTCTGCCGCTTCTAAACGTTCTGCCCGCAGGTCGCTGTTGTCATTTACTACCAAAGAGAAGGAGTCTGCCGTACCCTCCATAAGCGATTGTGCACTTTCATACATATCTAAGTTTACCCCTCCTAATAGTCCGTAGAACGTAAGATTAGACTTGCCTCTTACCTCAATAGATATGGTATCTGTTTCGACATTAAATTTCCCCTTACTACTTCCTTCCATTAGTATCTGCATCTGAGAAGATCGGCATTTAATTTCACCATAAGCACCATCAGACAGATGAACATGGAGCGTTTCAGAATCAATGTTTTCATTGGCAGTTACAGAACCGGCTTCCGCCAATATTTCCTTTAGATTGGAATAGTTTATGGTAATATCGAGCTGCTTTTTTGAGGTAATCTTATAAAATGAACGGATAACTAAAATACTATCAGTGACATCAAAGCGAATAATATCAATAAGATTATCATCAGCTACTATGCGATATCCGGGAATTTGAGATTCTTCCAAGAATATCTCCAGATCATTTTCTAGCTTGATAGTATGAAAGGGAGGGAGGTCATTATTGACTTCAACCACAGATTTGTTCCCTTTAATTTTAGGCATCCTTTGTGCACTTACAGAAACTGTAAAAAGGACGATTATAAGAAGTATTATTTTATTCATCAAAACGAATTTAAGAATATTTCGTTCTAAAATGAATTCTATCAAATAATATTCCTAAACTTATTAGAAGAAGGTATCCTAAACAAACAAGGCTTATCCTCAGATAAGCCTTGCCTTATTGGTATACTTTTCTATGTTTAATGATTTAGCTCTTCTTCATCTTCTTGCAATGGAATATTCTGAGGCACAAAATCTTGTCCAGGAATTATATACTCCCCATTTTGATCGACTTTGCTATAGTCGTATGCCCATCTGTGTACATGAGGGATTGCACCTTCCCAGTTACCGTGTATATGCTCTATAGGTGCAGTCCATTCCAAAGTGTTAGATTTCCAAGGATTTTGCTCCGTTGGCTTCCCATAGAATATACTGGAAATAAAGTTATACAGGAACACCAATTGTGCTAACCCGGCAATAATTGCAAAGACTGTAATTAGAACATTTACATCTGTCAATTCGTCGAACATAGGAAACGCGGTGTTTTCGTAGTACCTTCTTGGGACACCTGCCATTCCAACAAAGTGCATGGGAAAGAATACGCCATAGGCACATATTGCAGTAACCCAGAAATGCACATAACCTAAGTTCTTATTCATCATTCTTTTAAACATCTTTGGGAACCAGTGGTAAACCCCAGCGAATAAACCGTAAAGTGCCGAAATACCCATTACGAGGTGGAAGTGGGCAACAACGAAATACGTGTCATGAACGTTGATATCCAAGGTACTATCCCCTAATATAATTCCAGTTAAACCTCCAGTTATAAAGGTCGAAACCAAGCCTATTGAAAAAAGCATGGCAGGATTAAGTTGCAAATTACCTTTCCATAAGGTAGTAATGTAGTTAAATGCCTTAACCGCTGA
>CAZWPZ010000317.1:0-6411 GCA_964636005.1 uncultured Eudoraea sp. | reverse complement strand
GACAACATGCCTTCTTTCTTTTATCCCCGTTCTTTCCTGAATCCAGGCATCGTTAGTATCCATTAATTTGGACAGATCGTCATTGGTGACTACATTTTCAGGTACATAGTAGCCCAGACCTAAAATTTTTGAATTATACATTTTACAAATAGCTTAAATCGAATCAGAGGACCTTTCTTCCAATTTACAGGAACAAGACTCCTTGATAATATTGAAGTATCTAAGGTAGTTAAAAAATCAGTCCTAGAGGATAGAAAATCAATTATACTAAATACTTTTTGTAGGAATGGACCTCTACTTTTGCCCTTAAATCATGTAGTAAATTAAACAAGCCAAAGAAGGTTCTGTTAATGTCCAAAAAGTGCTTAGAACCTCTGTTCCCATTCATTTTTTTCATGTAGTCGTCATTCGTTAAGCGTTCCCCTAGACTTGCAATTTTACTCCAAAAATCCTCCGCTCCAAAATCAAAAGTTTCTGCATTAAAAGGAGTTGTAAACAGGGTTAGCATTTCCTTAAACAGCTCCTTACAAAATTTCAACTCCTCAGGAGTATCATCAACTCTCAAAATCTCTAACTCATAGAGTTTTAAAGTAAAGAATTCGTCGTCTTCAATGTTTTCCTTTCTGGACAACTCAAAATAAGGGGTATAAAAACTATCGGGTATGTGTTTTATGCAACCGAAATCAATCGCAACTAAAGTATTAGCTTTACTCACTAGAAAATTACCGGGATGTGGATCGGCATGAACTTTTCGAAGACCATGAAGCTGAAACATATAAAAATCCCATAGGGCCTGTCCTAGCAGATTACCGGTTTCGGACGAAAAGTCTGTTTTAGTAAATTCACTTAGGTGCTTTCCAGAAATCCAATCCATGGTCAGAATTCTATCCGTTGAAAACTCAGAATAATACTCTGGAAACTCAATATTAGGTATATGCTTGCATGCTCTGGTAATTTCCCTGCTTTGTTCAAGTTCTAATCTATAATCTGTTTCCTCAATTAGTTTATTCTCAACTTCCTTAAAATATTTATCGGAGTCCTTTCCTTTTAGATTGAACATTCTCACCGCTATCGGTTTGACCATTGTAAGATCGCTGCTTATGCTTTGGGCAACTCCCGGATACTGAATTTTAACAGCAAGCGCTTTACCCTCCTTTGAGGCTTTATGGACTTGTCCTATGCTAGCTGCATTGATAGAGTCTTTTTCGAAAGTATCAAAAACTTCCTCAGGATATTTATTAAAGTACTGCTTAAACGTTTTGCGAACAAGAGGGGCAGAAAGTGGAGGCACCGAAAACTGCGCGAGTGAAAACTTTTCCACGTAGGCCGAGGGTAGCATATTCTTCTCCATACTGAGCATCTGTGCTACTTTTAGAGCGCTTCCCTTTAAGGATTTTAGACCATCGTATATGTCGGCTGCGTTTTCTTGATTGAGTTCTTCTTTATCCTGAGTAGGATCTACCAACTTTTTGCCATAGTATTTTATGTAGTTCCCACCTACTTTGACTCCGGTTTTGACTAATTGTCCGGCTCTTTCAATTTTACCTGTTGGAATTCGATCTAAAGTTTTCATTGGTATCGCTACTATACAAAGGTTTATCCAAAATTCTCTTTAATCAGGAATTTTCCAAAATCAAGTACACTGTCTAGGGGTGTATTGTCGAACACATCAAAAATAGACCTCACAGACTTCTCTATGGCTATATCCGTTTTTTCAAAACTGGCTGAGGTATCATTTTTCCAAAACTGCATAAGAAAAACTAATTGCAACCAAGCTCCTTCAGAAAAAATCATTGGGTTATTTTGCGAAAATTTAAATTGTTTTTTTTCATTATTCGTTTCAATAAGCTCCGTGGCAAAATCCTTTACCCTGCGCCTTAATCCTTTCATTTGTTTTAGATGCGCAATATTATTTTTTCCCTCCTCCAAAACAAACAACACATAACTCCTGTTGAGCTTTAAAAGTTCAAAAAAAGTAAAATAAAAACTGAGCATCTTATCCTTGTTGGAGAAGTCTTCGTATTCCTTGTTCTTGTGAAGCAAGTTCTCCGTATTTACAAAGAATTGATTCCAGATGGCCTCTTGAATTCCAGAGACCGATCCGAAATGATTGTAGAACGCGTCTTCAGCCACCTTTTTCTCTTTACAAAAATTATATACGGATTTCGGGGAGGCCTCTTGTTCTAAGACATAAGACATATAGGACGTTATAATTCGATTTTTGACCTCTTCTGCAGTAGATTTCTTAGTTGCCATATTATGATATTGTGTTTATTTGTAAAAGTATTTTTTTAAACAGTTTGCTTCCAATTTTAAAAAAGAAAGTGCGCAACCTAGGAGTGGCCACACACTTTCAAACAACCTAACCAATTAATAAACAAACTGATTACCGAATCAAAATCCTTTTTCATAGCATTTCTATTGATAACCATAGTACAAATATAATTAATGTTTAAGTATTATTTTTATTTATTAAACAAATATTTTGTTAAAGTTTTTTAGTGCCAAGCCAAAATAAAATGGGAGGTGTCAGTTTGTCACTAATTAAAAGTCTGGTACTTTTTTTGCCCTAGGGCTGGTATATTAATTTAAATAAATACAATATGGCTACAGGTAAAATAAATGTCTCCGTAGAAAATATATTTCCACTTATAAAAAAATTCCTCTACAGTGACCACGAAATCTTCTTAAGAGAATTGATATCCAATGCAACGGACGCTACTTTAAAACTCAAACATCTTACCTCCATTGGTGAAGCAAAAGTAGAATACGGCAGTCCCATGATTGAAGTCAAGGTAGATAAAGAAGCAAAAAAGATTCATATTATCGACCAAGGAATTGGTATGACAGAAGAAGAGGTTAAAAAGTATATAAATGAAGTCGCTTTTTCAGGGGCCGAAGAATTTATAGATAAATATAAAGATGCAGAGAAGGACTCTGGAATAATCGGTCACTTTGGCCTTGGATTTTATTCTGCCTTTATGGTCGCAGAAAAAGTTGAGATCATTTCAAAGAGTTATACGGATGCCGATGCAATCCACTGGAGTTGCGACGGCTCGCCAGAGTTTACTATTGAAAAAGGTGACAAAACAGATAGGGGAACAGAAATAATTCTAAGTGTAGCAGAAGATTCTACCGAATTTTTGGAGGAAAGCAAAATCTCCGAATTACTAAGAAAGTATAATAAATTTATGCCAATACCCATCAAATTTGGCACAAAAACAGAAACGCTTTCAAAACCCGAAGATGCTAAGGAAGAAGACCCTGCGCCAACAAAAGAAGTAGACAACATCATAAACAACCCAAATCCTGCATGGACAAAAAAGCCAGCCGATTTGGAAGATGTTGATTACAAAAATTTTTACAGGGAATTATACCCAATGCAGTTTGAGGAGCCCTTATTCCACATACATCTAAATGTAGATTATCCATTTAATTTAACGGGTATTCTATATTTTCCAAAGCTTACAAATGATTTGAGCATACAAAAAGACAAAATTCAATTATACCAAAATCAAGTCTTTGTAACGGATAACGTTGAAGGAATCGTACCAGAGTTTCTCACCATGCTTAGAGGAGTAATCGATTCTCCAGATATTCCATTGAATGTATCCAGATCTTACTTACAAGCAGACGGTGCGGTTAAGAAAATATCTTCCTATATCACAAGAAAAGTAGCTGACAAATTAAACTCCTTGTTTAAAAATAATAGAGAGGATTTTGAAGCTAAATGGAATGACATAAAAATAGTGATAGAATACGGTATGCTCTCCGAAGAAAAGTTTTTCGAAAAAGCAGACCAATTCGCATTGTATCCTACTGTAGATGGAAAATTCTACACCTTTGATGAATTGTCAGAAAAAGTAAAAGATCTGCAAACCGACAAGGACGATAAGCTAGTGCTCCTTTACGCCTCTGATAAAGAACAACAGCACAGCTATATTGAAGCAGCCAAGGCTAAAGGCTATGAGGTTTTATTACTCGATTCTCCCATTGTTTCTCATTTGATGCAAAAATTAGAGACTTCTAAGGAAAAGCTATCCTTTGCCAGAGTGGATGCAGACCACCTAGACAATCTCATTAAAAAAGAAGAGACACAGATCAGCAAATTGTCCGATGAGGAGAAGGAGAAATTAAAAACCAACATTGAAGAAGTACTGTCAGACAAAGGCTATACTATACAAATGGAAGCTATGGACAGTGATGCATCACCATTCATAATCACAGAGCCCGAATTCATGAGAAGAATGAAAGAAATGCAGCAAAATGGTGGTGGAGGTATGTTTGGTATGGGGTCTATGCCAGAAATGTACAACCTAATTGTAAATACAAATAGTCCTTTGGTAGGCGATATATTGAATACAAAGACAGCTAAGAAGAGAGAACGACTAATTAATCAGTCTCTGGATCTTGCCCGACTTTCTAAAGGTCTGCTTAAAGGAGAAGAACTGACTAAGTTTATTAATCGAAGCTATGATATGATTAAATAAATTCAGCTTCCTTTATATCAATTAAGGGCTATCCATCAGGGTAGCCTTTTTTATGCTTCACAAATAAGCTTTATACCGCATATTACCAACATTGATGAGAAAATAGCGTACCTTTTCAGAAGTTGACCCCTGCACAAACATTGAACAACATAATAAGCTTCCTAAGTCTATGTTGCGTAATTCTTTCTTTAGAGAGATGAACTTGTATAATTATCCAAAACCCGACTTACTCTGAAATAGAATTTCTTATGTTATCGCTTTCGGGGAATATTTGGTTTAAAGTTGAAGTTTTTGGAACTTTAATACTAAATACAATCTAAGTGGAGAGCAATATTGTTTCGTTTATTCATGCTTTAGGTATTCTTCAAGGTTTAGTTTTAGGTATAATATTACTATTTACGAATAAGAAACGTAAATCAACCTTGTTTCTTGGTTTGTTCCTGATAGGTTTTGCTATTGAATTTCTCCCGCTTCTTTTAGAAGACCTTAAAATATTAAAGGACACACCAGGACTCATTTTGATACCTATAAATATTACCTGGATATTATTTCCGCTATTTTTTATTTATGTCCAAAAAATCTCCATATTTTCTAACGATAGAATAACATACAAAGTTTTATATCCCGGAGTTTTATCGATATTATTTCAAATATTTTTATACTACTTACCCGAATCTGCCAAAGACTTTCTCAGACGTGCTCACATCCTTCACCTCTATTTGCTTTTGGGATTGGCCTATTCCGCCTATATTGTTTACAGGATAAATATTTACATAAAAAACCATACAGAAGAGGTACGCAATCAGTTTGCATCCGATAAAAACAGGCAGTTACAATGGGTTCGTTTTTTTGCTGCCTTCTGCCTTGTCCTTGTAGCCGTTCGAATAGGTTCATTATTTATGGCAGACAATGACCTCTTAGACTTATTCATTTCTTTCATTAATCTAATACTTGTATTTTCTGTAGCCTTTGTCGGAATCATTCAATTTAATGTGATTTCTGCCGTTCAAAAAACAGAAACGTCAACTAAGGATTTAACAATAAAGGATGATGCCACAAAGGAAAAGGTTCGGGACCTTATAACAAGAATTGATGACTTTGTTACCGATTCCGAAATATTTACAAAACAAGATCTCTCTGTAGTTGATATCGCATCTCATTTAAAAGAACATCCCAGAGATATTTCCATTGCAATCAACAAACACTACTATAAAAACTTCAATACCTACATTAATGAATTCAGAGTAAAAAAAGCAAAGAATCTTCTCAAGGAAAATATTCTGGATGATTTAAGTGTGGAAGGTTTGAGTAAAGAGGTAGGGTTTCACAGCAAAGCCTCCTTCTATGCCTATTTTAAAAAAGCCACAGGTACTACTCCCAAGAATTATAGTAACAGTGTAATGGTGAATTGAGTCTTAAAATCATATCTGGCTGTTTGTCAGACGTATAATTCGTCTAAAATTCAGAAATCAAAACCGTCTACTGCCTAAAAACTCCCCTTTTCCTTTTTTTTATTAGCAATTTTGCCAAGTGATTTGACATGTTTACATGAATGATTAATGTTTAGTGTTACCTAATTGGAAATGTATAAATGGTGTTGAATTTTAGGTAGTTCCCAAAAAGGGCCATTTTATGGCCCTTTTTTAATTCACAATTACAGTATGAAACATATAGAACTCAGTCCTAAAACTAACTTTCAGAGCTGGGATACAAGTCGTCTTAACGAATTTCGCAAAGAAAACTTCTCCTTTGATCTGGGACAGAGGCTACTTTTCGAAGGGAATGATTTCCGTCTTTGGGAGCTCTGTTTAAAACACAAGGAACGATGGTCATTTCGCAAATTGGAGAACGATTTTAGCTACACCAGTATTTCCGACGCAAGTGCTGTAATTCATGTCGGAGATGGCAGAATTTTATTCTC
>CAZWPZ010000316.1:0-2722 GCA_964636005.1 uncultured Eudoraea sp. | reverse complement strand
ATGCGCAGGGTTCTGATGGCGATGTGCCATATGCATCCAATACCTGTAGTAGGTCGACTTTTGCCAATCCTCCGGTTCTTCAGCTGTTTCTAAAATAGTTTTAAAACTTTTACCCTGCATATAAGCGGGAGTAGTACCACCAGCTAATTCAATAAGTGTAGGTGCAAAATCCGTGTTATTGATTATGGCATCGGAGGTGCTTCCAGAAGAAATGCTGTTTGGATATCTAACAAAAAATGGCATACGCATAGATTCCTCGTACATCCATCGCTTGTCTATGTAATCATGTTCGCCTAGCATAAAACCTTGGTCTCCTGTATAGACGATAATGGTATTCTCCAAGAGTTCTTCTTCCTCGAGATATTCCATAAGTCTTTTTATATTGTCGTCTACCCCTTTTACACATCGCAGGTATTTTTTAAGATAGTCCTGATACACCTTACTGGCATACTCTTTTTCTCCCTCCTCCATCGTCCATTTAACTCGCTCTTCCGGGCGAATATCTGAGGCATTTCTGTACTGCTTATAAATAGTACTGTCGTTCCAATATATATTCATTGCCTGATTGCGTATAAGATTTCTGTGCGACACGGAAGACCCAATAATTCTTGTAAGGGAATCCATGCTACCTCTGGTTCCTACCGAGCCATGATTTCCTATTTCATAGAGACTCTCTGGTTCCGGAATAAAAGTGTTTTCTAAATACGTCTCATAACGTGGGGCGTATTCAAAGTCGTCATGTGGTGCCTTATAGTGGTGCATCAGAAAAAACGGCTTTTCCTTATTTCGCCTGTTTTTTAAGTAGTCGATAGCAATATCTGTAATGCGGTCGGTAGAATGCCCCTTGGTTTTTCTGGTATTTTCGGGCCATGGTCGGTCTCCTTGAATCCTAAATTCAGGATCAAAATAAGCACCCTGACCAGGCAATACCTGATAGTAATCAAAGGCAGCAGGCTCTTCAGTTAAATGCCATTTTCCAATAATTGCCGTCTCGTACCCCAGCTTTTTCATTTCTTTAGGCAAATATTGTTTGGAAGGAGGTATACTCCCTTCTAAATCAATTACCCCATTTGTTTGCCCGCGTTGGCCGGTGATTATAGCTGCCCTGCTGGGAACACAAATGGCATTATTGACGAAACAATTCGTAAAAAGCATCCCTTCCTGTGCAAGCTTGTCCAAATTAGGCGTTGGATTAAGACGGGCAAGCCTACTGCCATAAACCCCCAATGCCTGGGTAGTATGGTCATCAGACATAATAAAAAGTATATTGGGAAGCACTTCTTTTTCTTTTTTCTCACAGGAGAAAAATAAAATGCTACAGCATCCAAGAAAATAACAGATAATTGGCTTTGTCATTGCATATAAATTTAAAGTATACCAATATTAAATCTAGTACTCGGACTAAAATAAAACATGAAAAGTACAGGACTTCCTATGAAAATTACCGGCCAGATTTCGGCTTTCTGTACAATTGGTGGTACTATGTTTTAGTGTAATCTATTCAATATTAGCATCTGTTCGTCGTCCTTCGTAATGGAGATATTATTTATTAAAGCCCTGCCCAGCCCTCTCCAAGACACCTGCATCGCATCCTTATCTTTTAGTTCTATTCCCTCCCCAAAGCTAAAGGCATCTGCTCCAAAAAAGTGAAGATGTGCCATCCCTGGTATACGATGGTTGTCGTATTTAAAATGATGGTATTCTAAATTTTCAAGGCTATGGCTCATGTTTTTTTCTCCTGTTTTGATTTCTTTAGACCAATACTTCTCCCCATTTCGAAAAATAGACACTTCTCCTCTTATATCCGTGAATTCCGTATCTAAGCACAATTCCGGACCAACACTACAGTTCCTTATCTTCGATGGAGCCAAATACAGATAATTCTTCCGTTCCATACGATGATCCGAAAATTCATTGGCGATCATAAAACCAAGGCGGAACGGTTTACCTGTTTTATCGACAATATAAGCAGCAGCCACTTCCGGTTCCTCTCCGCCATCTTCTGCATATACAGGCACCTCTAATACTTCATTATGTGCCTTTAGAATACTTCCGTTTCCCTTATAAAACCATTCTGGCTGCACTCCAATTTTACCTTTTTCGGGCCATCCGCCTTCCACTCCCATGAGATATATTTTCATGCTATCCGTCAGTTGCTTATCCTCTTGCGCCAGATGCATCTTATCCCTATTTTCTGCACTTGCTTTATGGGTTAATCCGGTGCCTGCTAGCATTAGTTTAAGTGGTTCTCCAGGGCAATCGAAAGGCGGTAACAAAGAATAATCGGAAGAGCCCTTGTATACTTCCTCATAGGAAATCAGAGTAGAGGTCCGATTATTATCCAATAAATCCTTGAATTTCTCCTTGTCTTCCAATGCCTTCATAGCCAAATCATATACCGAGGTAATCGCATTTACAAGGCGTAGATTGGGTTCTTCCACAATTGCTATAAATCGACCTTTAGAACCATGTTGCAACTGTACTAATCTCATCTTAATCTATGTTTTTATTGTCTGGAATAATATGGTCTGTTCTGCCCTAAGTTAAGGTTGTGGAATATACCAGACATCCTCATCTAGATTTACCCCTCCATTTAACTCTTCCTGTACTACCCTATCAATTATATACACTCCTGTAACAGCCATATTTTCAAAAGTATCCATCCCATCATTGGGAAAATTAATCCGTGTTCTATGAATATTAAATTTATTTGAAAAGGTGC
>CAZWPZ010000315.1:0-7194 GCA_964636005.1 uncultured Eudoraea sp. | reverse complement strand
CAAACTTTGGAAGCAAGGAATTGTCACTAATGACTACTATCTAAAGCTCTGTGGCTCAGGTGGAGGAGGCTATATTTTAGGGTTTACAGAAGACCTTGAAAAGGCACGCACAGCCTTAAAAGGGCATCATTTAGAAGTTGTATATAACTTCTAGAAAAATCAAAATGCTTAGTAGAAAAAATAAACTCTTGCTTTTAAAAGGCCTGAGCTTGTTTTCCATAATTCGAGGATATAATGTGCTGATGATAACCCTGGCACAGTATATGGCTTTTGTCTATATTTTGGCCCCGGATTTACCCTTGAGACAAATTGTTTTAGATCCTAATCTATTTGTTTTAGTCTTAGCATCTGCGCTGGCGATTTCTGGTGGATATATCATCAATAGTTTTTACGATTCCGAAAAGGATCTTATTAATAGGCCAAATAAAACTATGCTAGACCGTCTGGTAGACCAAAGGACAAAGCTCAGTGCCTATTTTGTATTTAACCTCTTGTCTGTTTTCTTTGCTAGCTATGTTTCGTTCAGGGCGGTGGTCTTCTTTTTTGTCTATATTTTTGCGATATGGCTGTATTCGCATCGTCTAAAAAAAATTCCTTTTCTAGGAAATCTGGTTTCCGCAATACTCATTATTATTCCATTTTTTGCCATATTGGTTTACTACAAAAACTTTGAACCAGTTATTTTTGTTCATGCGGTTTTTTTGTTTCTGATAATTCTTGCCAGAGAAGTCATAAAGGATATGGAGAATATCGCTGGAGACCTTGTTCAGAGTTATAGAACGATTCCCATATTATATGGAATAGCGTTTTCTAAAAGTGTGGTTTCGATACTAATTAGTTTAACCATAATTCCAGCTCTTTTACTAATCTACAAGTTTGATGTTGGTTATATGTCTCTTTACTTTATTAGTTGCATTTTTTTTCTGATAGGATTCCTGTATCTCCTTTGGAAGGCCAAAGTAAAGGAAGACTATATTAGGCTGCACAACATCGTCAAATTTATTATCGTACTCGGCGTATTCAGTATTCTATTAATTGATGTGGACCTCGTTTTAAACCGAATTATATAATGAAGAATTTACTTAAAATAGCCATAGCCCAGATTAGCCCCGTATGGTTAGACAAGACTGCTACATTGGCTAAAGTATATGAAGCAATAGAGGAAGCCTCCGAAAAAAAAGCGGAACTAATTGTATTTGGTGAAGCATTACTTCCGGGATACCCTTTTTGGCTAGCCTATACTAATGGTGCAGGATGGGATTTGGATATAAATAAAAAATTGCATGCCTTATATGCAAGAAATACCGTTCAGATAGAAGAAGGAGACCTAATGCCAATATGTAATTTGGCAAAAAAACACCGTATTGCTGTTTACTTGGGAACAATAGAGCGCCCCTCAGATAGGGGAGGACACAGCTTGTATTGCTCATTGGTATATATTGATGCTGCAGGAGTCATTCAATCCGTTCATAGGAAATTGCAGCCTACATACGACGAACGATTAACCTGGTCACCAGGAGATGGCCATGGCCTGAAGACGCATAAATTAAAGAGTTTTACGGTAGGCGGTCTTAATTGCTGGGAAAACTGGATGCCCCTTGTAAGAGCAGCTATGTACGGTCTGGGTGAAAACCTTCATATTGCTGTATGGCCTGGAAGCGAACATAACACAAAAGACATCACCAGATTTATCGCACGTGAATCCAGAAGCTTTGTAGTTTCTGTATCCTCTGTTTTAAATAAAAATAACATTCCAAAGGATTTTCCATATCGAAGCCTTCTTATGGATCAAATGCCTGAGGTTCTTGCAAATGGAGGTTCTTGTGTGGCTGGTCCCAATGGAGAGTGGATTATGGAACCTCAAATGGAAGGAGAGAAGATATTTTATCAAACCATTGATTTTGAAAGAATATTTGAAGAGAGACAAAATTTCGATCCATCCGGACATTATTCCCGCCCCGATGTAACACAATTGAGTGTCCATAGAGAAAGACAGAAGGTGGTTACTACAAAAGACTAATTATTTCTCCGGATAAGTAAGACATTAAAAAGCCTTCATTACCTTTGCAAAAAAAAGTAATGGGCAAATTTAATGACAAAAGGGATCACACTAATAGTCCTAAAGGCAAACGATTTAAGGACGCTAAACCTTTTGGTAAAAGGCCCAAAAAGAATATAGCTGAGAAACCAAAGCCTAAACCCACCCCCTCGAATCCAGATCTAATACGATTAAATAGATATGTCGCAAATGCCGGTGTTTGTTCAAGAAGAGATGCAGATACCTATATAGCCTCAGGGAATGTTTCAGTGAATGGTAAAACCATTACTGAAATGGGATTCAAGGTAAAACTTACTGATGTGGTCAAGTTTGATGGCCGTATTCTTAACCCACAGAAGAAAGAATATGTATTGCTTAACAAACCTAAAAATTTTATTACTACAACAAGTGATGAAAAAGGTCGAAGAACGGTTATGGAACTTGTAGACAAGGCCTCTAAATCCCGACTTTTACCAGTTGGGCGCTTGGATAGAAACACCACCGGACTTTTGCTTTTTACGAACGATGGAGACTTGGCAAAAAAACTTACACATCCAAAATACGGTATTCGTAAAATTTATCATGTAGAACTCAATAGAAGCTTAAAGGCGGATGACCTTAGGAAAATAAAGGAGGGACTGCACCTAGAAGATGGTCCAATTAATGTGGATGATGTTAGTTATGTTTCAGGGTCTCCAAAAAGAGAAATAGGGATAGAGATTCACAGTGGTAGAAACAGAATTGTCCGAAGGATTTTCGAACATTTGGGTTATGAAGTGACGAAACTAGATAGAGTAATATTCGCAGGTCTCACTAAAAAAGACTTACCTAGGGGCCACTGGAGACATCTTACCAAGCAAGAGGTAATCAACCTAGGGATGAACCGATAGAGAATTTTATCAACTTATTTTATGGCAGCTTCCATCTTTGCCTTAATGTCGTCTAGACATAAATTACCAATACTTCCGGCATGGGTATGCTTAAAATCTCTTTTAGGGACATAGGTGTTTGATGCGATATCTTGCCCCATTTTTTTATACGCATCCCTAAAGGGCATACCAGATAAAACCAATTCATTAAGTGTATCCACGCTAAACAGGTAATCGTACAAGGGATCTTTTAAAATATCTTCCTGCACCTCGATATTCTTTAGGCTAAAATGAAGCATTTCAATACAAGACTTAATTTCCTGTATACACGATACCATTAGTGGTTTAACAGCTTGGAGGTCGCGGTGATAACCACTTGGGAGGTTAGTTGTAATTAAATTTATTTGATGCGGTATGGCTTGGATACCATTGCACTTGGCTCTTATTAATTCAAAGACGTCCGGATTTTTTTTATGAGGCATAATGCTGCTACCGGTAGTTAAGGTATCAGGGAAGGAAATAAAATTAAAATTTTGACTCATATAAAGACAAATATCCATTGCCATCTTACCTATAGTGCTGGCAATGGACGAAATGGCAAATGCTGCTGATTTTTCCACTTTTCCTCTTCCCATTTGTGCCGCAACAACATTGTATTTGAGAGTATCAAATTCTAATGTTCTAGTTGTAAATTTCCGATCTATTGGAAAAGAGCTTCCATAACCAGCGGCACTTCCCAAGGGATTCTGGTCTGTTACTTTATAGGCGGCATTTATAAAAAAAATATCATCAACCAAGCTTTCTGCATAGGCCGAAAACCATAAGCCAAAAGAAGAGGGCATGGCAATTTGTAAATGTGTATACCCTGGAAGAAGAGAATTCTTGTACTTTTCGGCCAAGGAAAGAAGCAAGTCGAATAATTCTTTGGTCATCGATTTTATTTCGCCAAGTTCTTCTTTGAGATATAGTTGCATAGCCACTAAAACCTGATCGTTTCTTGAGCGTGCCGTATGAATTTTTTTTCCTGTGTCTCCAAGTTTTTCGGTTAGGAGAAATTCAATTTTCGAATGGACATCTTCGAATTCATTTTCAATGGTAAATTCTCCTTTTTTGATGAGATCCCCAATTTTGTTTAATGCTTTGGTGATTGAAGAACATTCAAGATCTGTGATGATACCAATTTTTTCGAGCATTTTTGCGTGGGCTAGGGAAGCCTTTACGTCGTGTTTTGCCAGCAATAAATCTAATTCTCGGTCATTGCCAACGGTAAAATGGTCTATCTTTTTATCCGTACTAAATCCTTTGTCCCAAAGTTTCATTTTGTTTGATTTAATTCTAATTCCTTCTAAATTTCTTTATTAATGGTTGCTTTTCTTACAGCAAAACACCTTTAAGTATTTTTATATACAAATCTATACCTTCAACAATTTCTTTTAAATAAATAAATTCATCGGCCGTATGCGATCTTGTGCTATCCCCAGGACCAAGTTTTAACGACGGACAACTGAGCGCCGCCTGGTCTGAAAGAGTTGGAGAGCCGTAAGTAGTCCTGCCTAATTTAATACCGGATTGTACCAGAGGATGGTCTTTTGGGATAGAAGAAGAATTAAGTCGTAGAGATCTTGCATGTATATCACAAGGAGCCTCTTTTGTCAGTATTTCTGCAATTTCCTTATTGGTATAACAGTCGTTTACACGGACATCCACAACCAAATCTACAGCTGCCGGAACAACATTGTGCTGGCTT
This sequence comes from uncultured Eudoraea sp., assembly GCA_964636005.1. Classification (GTDB taxonomy): domain Bacteria; phylum Bacteroidota; class Bacteroidia; order Flavobacteriales; family Flavobacteriaceae; genus Eudoraea. The sequence continues at coordinate 2,540 of CAZWPZ010000315.1, read as the reverse complement.
CCAGCATTAATCTGAGTGACGGTTAATTTTACATCGCCTAATACTTCTGAACTTTTGTCGAATGTGTAGTTCTTAAACCATTCTAAGACGGATATGGTATTGTAGATGGCATTGTTGTTATTCGGATGGGCTGCATGCGAGGGTGTGCCATGGACAACTGCGTCAAAAATCACCAAGCCTTTTTCGGCTATGGCCAATTGCATTTGGGTTGGTTCACCAACAATTGCCACATCTATTTTTGGCAAGATTTCGAGTAAACTATTTAGACCGTTTGGACCGGAGTTTTCTTCTTCAGCCGTGGCGGCAATTATGATATTGTAGCACAAATTTTCTTCCAAATAAAAATGCGTAAATGTGGCAATTAAGGATACGAGGCAACCTCCGGCATCATTGCTGCCTAGTCCGAATAGTTTATCGTTCTCTACAATAGGTATAAATGGATCTTTAGTATAAGCAGAGTTTGGTTTAACTGTATCGTGATGCGAATTAAGAAGGAGTGTGGGCTTATTAGGGTCGAATGTTTTATTAAATGCATAAACGTTATTCTTTTCCCTTTTAAAAGGAATGTCATAAGATGAAAACCAATTTTCGATTAGGGCGGCCGTCTTGTCTTCCTGCCCAGAAAAAGAGGACTGTGCAATCAGTTTCTTAAGCAGGTCTATAGCATTTTCCGTTAGGTCGGACAATGTTGTTTTCATAAAGTAATAGTTGTATAAAGTTCTTCATCTGCTCCTATCATGTAAAGGTTGCCAATACATACTTTGGAGACCTTGTTTTTAAGTGCATAGAAACAATTTTCCATCTTTGGGAGCATTCCTTCTGAAATAATGCCAGAAGATAATAAGTCTTGATAACTTTTCAGATTTATTTGTTCGATAACAGACGTATCGTCTTCAACGTTGCGGAGTACTCCATTTTTTTCAAAACAGTAGTACAAGCTAACATTATACGTGCCACTGAGAGCTGCAGCAACTTCAGCAGCGATGGTATCTGCATTGGTATTTAATAATTGGCCATTGCTGTCATGGGTCAAAGCGCAAAACACCGGTGTAAACCCAGAAGAAATAATCTTCGAAATAGCTTCAGAATTAACCTTGGTAACATCTCCTACATACCCAAAATCAACTTTGTCAACACTTCTTTTGGTTGCCGAGATGGTATTCCCATCGGCTCCTGAGAATCCAAGGGCATCGCACCCTCTGGCTTGCAAACCAGCTACAATACTCTTGTTTAATAAGCCTGCGTACACCATTATTGCTATTTTTAAGCTTTCTAAAGAGGTAATTCTTCTTCCATTGACCATGGTAGTGGAAACGCCCAATTGTTTACTGAGCTGTGTAGCTTTTTTGCCCCCACCATGAACCAAGACCTTTAAACCTTTCACAGCACTAAACATATCCATAAATTCCGATAGTGCTTTTGGGTCTTCGATTATGTTTCCACCTATTTTGACTACAGTCAGACTCTTTTTCATAGGATACATTCTCTGTATGGTTGTGGGTATTAGATCATATTAGATTGTAATAGTTTTTGCAAAACGAGTTGTGCTGCAAAAGTTCTATTGTTCGCTTGTTCTATCACTAAAGACTGATTTCCATCCAAAACTGCGTCTTCCACAACTACATTTCTTCTAACTGGTAAGCAATGCATAAACTTGGCATCACCCAATTTTTTGGAAGTGATCATCCAGGACGGATCTGTATTCCTGATTTGGCCATAGTCGTTGTAACTGCTCCAGTTTTTTGTATAGATAAAATCGGCTTCTTCAAAAGCTTTTTCCTGATTATATTCTATTGGCACACCAGCAGTAATTCTCGGATCTAATTCGTATCCCTCAGGGTGTGTAATTAAGAAATCAGCCTCGAATAAAGTCATAATATTGACAAAACTGTTAGCAACCGCATGAGGCAAAGCACGAGGGTGAGGTGCCCAAGAAAGTACAATCTTTGGCCGAGTCTTATTTTTTTGCTCTTCAATGGTAATGGCATCTGCCAGTGCTTGCAAAGGATGGCTCAACGAGCTTTCTAAATTTAATATGGGTGCCGTTGCGTATTTTTTAAACGAATTTATTACTAATTCCTCTTCATCCGTTTCCTTGTTCTCTAAATTTGCAAAAGCTCTAATACCAATGATATCACAATAAGCGGAAAGTACTTCGGCAGCTTCCTTTACATGCTCTGCACTTCCCTGATCCATTACTGTTCCATCTCCGTATTCCAATGCCCATCCGTCGTTGCTAAAGTTCATTACCATTACGTCCATTCCTAAATTAATGGCAGCCTTGTGGGTGCTCAAACGAGTTCTAAGACTGTTATTGAAAAAAAATAGACCTAAGGTCTTGTTTTTACCAAGGGCTTTGTTCTTTAGAGGGTTCTGTTTTAGTAGACTCGCCTCTTGCAGCCATTTTGGAAGGGAATCGATATCCCTTACAGATAGGTAGTCTTTCATGATAATTCTATCTTTAAGGCATTAAAAAAATGATCTATTTGTTCTTTGCTGATATTTAATGCAGGTAGGATTCTCAAAACATGTTTATCTTT
>CAZWPZ010000314.1:0-3108 GCA_964636005.1 uncultured Eudoraea sp. | reverse complement strand
GTTACTACCAACTTATGGAAGATCTGAAAAAGAAAAAGGTCAAAAAGAAGGCAATTTTGTTACGACAGAAAATAGTATGGGCAGGGTTCGCTGGTCCAAGGGAGTACTTAAAGCACCTTCGGAGCAGTTAGAGAGTGAGGTATCTATAGTTGCAGGAATAGCGAATGCGTATTACAATGGGAACCATGCCGTAGTCTGGAAGGAATTGGGAGAGGATTATCAAAAAATAAGGGACTTAATAGACAAGGTAGTCAAGGGTTTCGAGAATACTTCGGAGCGTGCAAAGGGAGTAGGGTATTATTTACCCAATAACGCGAGGGAATTAGATTTTAGTCGTTTGCCCGATGGAAAAGCACAACTTTCTATAACCAAATTGCCAGAGCATCCCTTAGCAAAGGATGAATTTCTCTTAATGACCATACGTTCGCACGATCAGTTTAATACGACTATCTACGGAAATGACGATCGGTATAGAGGGGTGTTTAATGAAAGACGCGTCGTTTTGATGCATCCAAGCGATATGAAGGAGTCAGGCCTGGTTAATCAGCAAGTAATAGGGCTTAGTAGCACCTATGATGGACATGAGCGAAAAGTAAATAATTTTAAAGTAATTAGCTATAGTATACCCAGGGGGAATCTGGCAGCATATTTTCCGGAAACCAATCCTTTGGTTCCGTACAATCACTATGCTGATAAGAGTAAAACACCTATAAGTAAGTCGGTTAGAGTTCGTATTATAAAGTAAAACATTAAAATTTCTATATAGAGGATATGGTTGATAAACCATTAGATTTTAGTGTTGGGATACGGCATTAGTAAGAACCTGAATGGGGTAGCTAGCGCGATTGGGGGTCGTTTTAGGATTTGAGGCAAACAATTCGTATTTTGAAGGGGACAGAAGTAAAGAAGAGATGAAGCTATCCGTCTCTTATTTGTTACAAACACCTAATAAAATGGCATTTTATCCGTTGTATATGAGGTAAATAAGTAGGTTTTGTATTTTGTCGATGAACACGTATGAACTTATGAAAAGAATAGCTAAAAATACCGCTTTGCTGGTTTTTTTGCTGTGCGTTTCCTGGAGTTATGGACAAAATGCACCGCAGAAAGAAGCAAAACTAAAAGCTGAGGCAGAAAAACCGCCTATGGTATATCAGTTTGAACCAAACCTGTCAGAAGCCGAGGCCGAACGTCGTGCCGAAATACTTCAGATCCGCATGCTGATAGATTCCCTGGATATTTCCGAAAATAAAAGGAGAAAGCTGATCAGAGATTTGTACAAAACGAATGGTACAAAAAAGGTCTCCAAGTACGTCTTAGCAGAGACCAAATTTGAAGAAGAGGAATAACCATAGGGGAATAGGCAAACCCAGAAAAGAGATTAGGTTTCTTCAACTCTACATTTTCTATTTGACATAATATAAATTATAGTACACTTTTAGAAATTCTCGTAATAGCGCCCTTTGGCGTTATTTGACATAATTCAGTTATAAGCAACAGTTCAGCTGTTTTATAACGTCTTGAATTATGTTCAAAGGAAAAAAGTACACCAAATATGTTGTGGTAAGCATCAATTTATCGATATTACAATGGTCGCAAATGATGGTTTTTTTTGAACGTCCATATAAATCTGGCAAACGAAGTTGGTGTCATGCGTTTTCATTGTCTACAAAAGGTGTTATGAAAATTGATAACATGGTTTGCTTTAGAGCTTTTACCTAAAAGTCAATGAAAAAAAGAATACGAAATATTATAAAAAAAATGTTGCTTACTCTATTATCCCTTGTTGGCGTCTTGATAGTCGCTTCCGTTTTGATTGTCAAATTTTATCCTTCTTTTGGTGGCGACGTCACAAAAAAGGATTACGAAACTTATAGCAGTTCTAATCAATATGAAAATGGCAAATTCCGAAATACAGCTGCCAACGTCCCACAAGATTTAGGTTTTACCGATATAATAAAACTATCATGGAAATTCTTTACTGCAAAGGTTGAAAATGGCAGACCTAAAGGTGATTTAAAAGTTCAAAAAATAGACTCGGCAAATGTTGCTGATTACAAAGGTGAGACACGATTTATTTGGTATGGGCATTCCGCTTTTTTATTGCAAACACAAAACAAAAATATTCTTATTGACCCTATGTTTGGTAAAGTGGCGGCACCAATGGGATTTTTAGGTGAAAATCGTTTCAACAAAGAAATGCCTTTAGAAATTGAGAAATTACCCAAAATAGATGCTGTCATCATTTCGCACGACCATTACGACCATTTAGACTATGAGAGTATTAAAAAGTTAATAGCAAAGGTTGAACACTATTTTGTGCCGTTAGCTGTTGGTGTGCATTTAAAGGCTTGGGGAATTCCCGAAGAAAATATCACTGAATTGGATTGGTGGGAAGAAACAACTTATAAAGGCTTTCGGTTTATCTGCACACCTGCTCAACACTTCTCTGGCAGAAAAATGAATAATCGTCAAAGCACTTTATGGAGTTCCTGGGTTATTAAAACACCAACCGATAACATCTTTTTCAGTGGAGACAGTGGTTATGGTGAACATTTTTCAGAAATCGGCAACAAATATGGGCCATTCGATTTTGCAATGCTCGAATGCGGGCAATACAATGAACAGTGGGATGACATACATATGTTTCCCGAACAGACGGCACAGGCAGGTTTGGATTTAGAAGCAAAAGTAATAATGCCAATTCACTGGGGAGGATTTAAATTAGCATTACACGCCTGGACAGACCCAATTGAACGTGTAGCAAAAAAAGCAAAGGAATTCAACATACCCTTGGTTGCACCCAGAATTGGCGAAGCAATTACCATAAATAAGATGGGAAACAGCCCTTTTAACTGGTGGGAGGCCTATAAATAATAAGCGCAGATTTATAATCTACGAAAATCATAGAATGTATAGAATGACGGTATTTAAATTCTGTGAAGTAGAGCAATTGCCCCACCCATTTCCTACCCTTTGGGGCAGCGAAAAAAGTGTTTATTCATTGCTAGCTTTTGATTTAGTGAGGTATTCATCAATTGCCTTCGGTATTGTCATTGACACTGTAAAAGAAACTTTTGGGAATAAATTTTTCAATAAATTGTAATA
>CAZWPZ010000313.1:0-2062 GCA_964636005.1 uncultured Eudoraea sp. | reverse complement strand
AGGCTTAAAATCTCTAGGGATTTAAGTATTCGAAGGCAAGTAAAAACTATAAGTAAATTTAATCTTAGATTTTTTTTTACATTGTAATACCATTTAACTTTTATAATTATGAAAACACTTTCTCCATATCTACTCGCTTTGGCGATTACTCTAAGCTCCATACATTCGGTTTTTTGCCAATCTGCCAATGGCAGTGAATGGATTTCTTTGTTTAATGGTAAAGACCTCAGTGATTGGAAGGTAGGGGATAACGCAGCAACTTTTTCAGTAGAAGACGGTAAAATTAAGGCTGCAGGAGATGTTGCACACTTGTTCTATGCAGGTAGTATCGCTGATCATAACTTTACAAATTTTGAATTTAAAGCCAGTGTTATGACCAAACCTGGTTCTAATTCGGGCATTTATTTCCATACGGCTTTTCAGCAAAGTGGTTGGCCGAAGAAAGGATACGAAGTACAGGTAAACAATTCTCATACAGATTGGAGAAGAACGGGCAGTCTATATGCAATCCTCGACGTAAAAGAAAATTATGTACAAGACAATGAATGGTATACAGAATATATCAAGGTAGAAGGAAAGCGCGTAATAGTGAAAATAAACGATATTGTAGTCGTAGATTATACAGAGCCGGATAAGCCTTTGCGCAACGAAGGAGATCAAAGAATAATAGATAAGGGAACTTTTGCTCTGCAAGGTCACGACCCCGAAAGTGTAGTCTACTATAAAGATATTATGGTGAGGACTTTACCAGATTAATAGGTCCAAAATTCATTAATACTCCTTAATGAGGTTGGTTCCCTCATGCAATAGAACGGTCTCTTCTAAGTGTTTATAGGTTCCCGAAAGTCCTTTAGGCAATATAATCTTGGCATTAATTTTCCCATTCTGCTGGGTATATTCAACAGTAATTCTCCCCTTTAAATGAGGCATACTCGCCTTTATTGATTTTAAACTAGACATATGAGGCCTGATTTGAACTGTTTTAAATCCAGTTTCACCGGGCTCTATTCCACATATCATACTAAGCAAATAATACGCTGGATGAGCGCTCCAGGCATGACTATCGGATCGGTCGTGAGAAGCAAAACCCGTTTCTCCCGAAGTACTTAGACCTTTGTCTAAAAATTCATACCAAAAGTCGAGGTTGTTTAAAAACTCTTCTTCCATTCCTACCTTTTTTAAAGCCTTAAATAGATAAAAGGAAAAATAAGAACTTGCCATTTCATCAAATCCTTTGTAGTCTAAGACTCTTTGCATTAATTCCTGGGAGTCTTTTTCTGGACGCAGACCACAAATTATTGCCATAATATTGGTGTGTTGCGAATAAATATCCCCATTGGGTGCATCGGAATATAACTGAACTTCCTTATTCCACGCATTCTCGTTAACCCCTTTTTTAATACTAGCAGATTCCATACGCATATGGCCTGCTTTCTCCTTTTCGTCAAGAGCCATATAGAGTTCGGAAGCACAGTCTAGTGTATGTGCATAGTACAAGCTGAGTAATATAGAGTACTCAATTTCCTTATCGTCGTTCTTTCTCGGAATATTACCCTTTGTAATACTCCAATCCATAAAATTATTGCTATTCAAAACACCAAGTATCCCTTTTGTTTCGTCTATATGGCGCCGGTAATAGCCCAAAACACCCTCTATCTTTCCCATAAAAGGTCTTACGAATTCTATATCGCCTCTATATCTGTAGTAATCATAGTGCGACTGAATCCAAGAAAGTGACCAACTGCCCTGATCTGGTTTGAAATTTGAAGGATAGGCCGATTTAAATAAACCCGTATTTATATTTGCCGATTGTGGATATAGGCGCATGACCTCCCTAAATAATCGATCATCATTGGAATTGTACATGGAAATATTTCCTATTGGCCTGTTATCCCCTCCGTAACTCAGCTGTTCATAATACGGAGTATCGTAATACGTTTCTCCTGAACACATTTGAAAAGTCCTCAAACTGTTTTCAAAGATTTGATTCAACCTTTGGTTATTGGAAACGAAGGTGGACATTTCCTCATAGGGATATCCGGAATATTCATTGTGCAATGAA
>CAZWPZ010000312.1:0-1693 GCA_964636005.1 uncultured Eudoraea sp. | reverse complement strand
TATGTTTGCAGTGTAAATTATTCATTAACTCTAAAACAAATGTTATGAAATCAATTATGAAGTTTACCGCAATTGCTAGTTTATTATTGCTAACCAATTCAATGCTAGCTAAAGAACCTGAATTTAACATCGTCGCTACAGGAGAATCTAAAAGTGTTATACTCACTTTAGACACCCAATTAGTTTCTACTGGCGTGAAGATCATCGACAAAAACCAGAATGTCATCTATAAGGAGAATATCGACCAATCTCATTATTCCAAAAAATTCGACTTTAATAAACTCGAAAAGGGACAATACGCCATGGAAATTGAGAATAGTTTGAAAACAGTAGTCTATACTATTGAAGTTGGTGACAGTACCTTGGCAATTCAGAAAAAAGAAGAAAAAACAAAGCCTATTGTTAGGAGAGTAGGGGATAAGGTATTTCTTAACCTATTAAACCTTGACGAGAAAGAGGTGAATATCAAGATTATGGATAGCCAGAATCGCGTAGTCTATTCCGAGACTCTTGAGGGGAAGAATATCGTAGAAAAGGCCTTCAATTTTGAAAAAGCTGAGAACGATCGTTATGTATTATTGGTTAAAAATAATACGGTTACCTATTCAGAAAGTATTTTAGTGAAGTAGAATTTTGTTTAGTTTAGTTTGTTGTAAAAAGGAGGTCAGCTATGGCCTCCTTTTTTATTTAATTTTTGAAGCTTCGTTCTTTTCTTTATAGGGATATCCATATGGCTGATAGCCATTTTCAGATGCTCTATGTTTTTGTTTTGGTCAAAAAGTAATTTATAAAAATCCTGAACGCTCAGGGGAACTTCCGATTTTTTCTTTAGAATTAGAGGATCACCGATCTGAACCTTGCCCTCCTGTTGTACTTGTATATAGAATCCCGGATGGGCATGTGCAATAAATTCTTTTAAGATATTTTGATTCTTGAAACGAATACCGAGTTTAAAACAGGGTTCGCGTGGTTGGGTTATTTTAACAAGGGCAGTTCCTATTTGAAAAACATCTCCTATATGAAGTTCTTCTTCGTTTAGTCTATCAATAGTCAGGTTTTCCCCAAACATTCCCCAATCCCAGCTTAGATTTGGGTATTTTTCTTTCCAATAGGCGTAGTAGTTGGAGCCAAATAAATAACAGGCTTTGTAGATGCCTCCGTGAACTCTTTTATCAGCAATCTGGTCCTGGTCGACTTTTTCCTTTGATAATTGAATGGGTGTCGTTACTGGTTTTTTAAAGATGCCAGTTTCCACATCCTTTCCCTTCCAGTTAACCAGGGTTGTAGAACCAACATTAGTAGAAATTACATGCATGTTATAAAGATACTCCCAAATACTGCAATATCAAAAATGCTGTTTTCCTTGGGTGTTGTAGGTCTGTATATGGGAGTATCCTGGCATAGCCCTTCTCCTTATGGAAAAGAATCTGTAGGAAGTATAATTTCTGTGAGTATTAGTTTTAAATCAGTCAGACTGCTGTTTTCTATATCAACAATCATTGGTTTTTCCGGAGAAGCTTTTATAAACTGGACGTCGCCCCTCTGGAATTGCGAGAATAAAATTCTGCCATCTCCGACATGAATTACAGCACTTGCGTCGGAAATACTGGTGTAGCTAAAATCGTTCTCCAATTTGCGAAATGACCATCGTTCCTTGTGTTTTAAACAGAGCTCCCAAAGACGGAAATCATTC
>CAZWPZ010000311.1:0-11916 GCA_964636005.1 uncultured Eudoraea sp. | reverse complement strand
AAACTTTGCGTACCACCAAATGCAGCTGCAGCAGCTTCGACGGCAGTTCTTGCAACATTATTAAACGGATCTTGTTCGGTTAAACTCCATCCGCTTGTTTGACAATGAGTGCGTAACGCCAGGGACTTTTGGTTTTTTGGATTAAATTGATTTACAAGTTTTGCCCAAAGCATTCTTCCGGCTCTCATTTTAGCAATTTCCATAAAATGATTCATGCCTATTGCCCAGAAAAAGGATAGTCTAGGCGCAAAATTGTCTATCTCTAAACCAGCTTTTAAGCCTGTTCTTATATATTCTAAACCATCGGCAAGGGTATATGCCAATTCAATATCGGCGGTGGCCCCTGCTTCCTGCATATGGTAGCCAGATATACTTATACTATTGAATTTTGGCATAAACTTGCTCGTATATTCAAAGATGTCGGCTATTATTTGCATGGAAGGAGTAGGAGGATATATATAGGTGTTTCTAACCATAAATTCCTTTAAAATGTCGTTCTGTATAGTGCCAGCTAGCTGCTCTAGAGATGCACCCTGCTCAGAAGCTGCAGCTATATAGAAAGCCATAATCGGAAGTACCGCTCCGTTCATGGTCATAGAAACAGACATTTTATCTAAAGGAATCCCATCGAATAAAATTTTCATGTCTTCTACGCTATCGATCGCTACACCTGCTTTACCAACATCACCAACTACCCTTTCGTGATCACTGTCGTACCCTCTATGTGTTGGCAAATCGAAAGCAACGGAGAGTCCTTTTTGTCCGGCTTCGAGATTACGTCTGTAAAAGGCATTGCTTTCCTCGGCTGTTGAAAACCCTGCATATTGTCTGATGGTCCATGGGCGTCTGACATACATGGTAGAATATGGACCTCTCAAATTTGGAGCAATGCCAGCGGCAAAGTCCAAATGATCTACGGAATCCAAATCTCTATGGGAATAATATCTTTTGATTGGTATCCCTTCTGCCGTTGGCGTGCTATCCTGTTTCAAATTCGCTTGATCCAAAGTATAGCTCGTGGGGATTTTTAAATCGTTTAAATTTTTTCTACTCATCACGCAGTCTTTTTATCTCGAGCTTAGCTGCTAGTCTGGAAGGAAGTATGGGTTCAATTCTGGTTTGTCTTTTCCTTCTTTTTTGGAAAGGATCAACCTCTAGTTGCCCCTTCATTTTGTCTTCAGGATTCAGGTATTTATTGGTGCCTACTAAAACCGTTTTGCCCAAAATTAATGCCTCTTTTTCGGCCTGATCACTTTCTTTAATTTTCTTTTGAATTTGATGGGACTGAAGACCTTTTAAAAATCCTCCGCCTTTTTCTAATTGTTTAAATAATTGGAGCGACTTTTCGGACATTTCTTTGGTAAGAGACTCAATATAGTAAGAGCCGTCGGCAGGATTTTCAACACTACTCAAATAGCCCTCCTCTTTCAAGATTAGTAATTGATTCCGAGCAATTCTTTCAGCAAAATCATTAGACTTATGGTATAAAAAATCGTAGGGAAGGTTATAGACGGTATCGGCTCCACCTAGTATTGCCGACATAGATTCCGTAGTGCTCCGCAACAAATTAATATTATAATCGTATACGGTTTTATTTCGAATGGAGGGGCCGGCAATTATCCTGCATTCTGTATTTATGTTATATGCCTCAGAGAGGACCTGCCACAGAATTCGTAAAGCTCTTAGCTTTGCAATTTCAAAGAAGTAATTGCTCCCCTGAGTAACTAAAAATGTTACTTCTAAGGCATTTGTTTCTAGTTTGTTTTGCTCAAAAAAATGTAAATACTCGTTGGCATGGGACATACTATAAGCCAGTTGTTGAATACTGTGAGCTCCGGCATTCTGATAAATGGAACTATCAACAGTGATAGCTACTTTGTATTCTCTATGTACTTTCTCTAATTGGTTTAGGTCTTCCTTTTGCGATTGCACCCAATTTCCGGAGGCTGCGAAATTGCCTATCGGATCCCAATAGATGTGGAGATGTGGGTTTGTTGTAAATAAAGTGCGGTTGTAATCTTCCAATATTTCTGGATTACAATCAAGAATTACAGCCGTTTCTATTTTGCTATCAGCCAAATCGTTAAGGAGTTGTAAAGTGTTGTTATCCTTTTCATTTAATCGGATCACCAGACTTTCTGCGCCCCCTTTCCGAGCTTTATCCAGCCGGTACTTCAGAGAATCCGTACCGTCCATAACAACAAGCTCAGCTACCTTCCAGTTTCTATTTTTTGCAGTCTTAGGCTGTGGTATACCGTTTAAATCTTCGCTATGGTAAAATGGCTTTACGGTTATTCCTTCGGGAGATTGCCAAAGAAGTGATTCGTTATAATCTGCCCCTTTTAAATCTACCTGAATTTTTTGCTTCCAGGCCTTTTTGGAAACAGTTTCAAATTCTGAAAATAACTTCTCCTTATTCTTCATTTTTTTGAATTGTACTGTCCTCGTATTCAATTAAGTATATTTCTTCGTTCTTCTTCTTCAAGTAGTAATTTTCTCGTGCAAATTTTTCTAGTTCTTTGGGATCCGATAACTTTTCGATAATAAGCTTGTCTTTTGCAATTTCTTCTCTTAAAAATTCTTGTGTTTTTTCCAGTTTCTTGATTTCCTTTCTCAATTCCAGATGAATTAATAAGGAGTTGGTATCAAAAAACACCATCCAAATTAAAAATGCAGTTAGTACCAAAACATAAATATTGGTAGCAATCCCAAACCACTTCTTTTCTCTTAATTTCTTAAATCCCATTAATTGAGTTTTTCATTAATAATGGTCCTAACAATATCAATAGCAACCGTGTTATATCGGTTGTTGGGAATAATAATATCCGCATACTCCTTGGTGGGCTCAATAAATTGGTCGTGCATCGGCTTTAAGGTAGATTGGTATCGGTTAAGAACCTCATTTAAATCCCTTCCTCGTTCATTAATATCGCGCTTAAGTCTTCGTATAAGCCTTTCGTCAGAATCTGCATGAACGTAAACTTTAATATCGAGCAGCTCTCTAATTTCAGGATGGCTCATTATAAGGATACCTTCAACGATTAACACCTTCCTTGGGTGTACCCGAATAAAGTCTTTGGTTCTGTTGTGTTCTGTAAAAGAATAGACAGGTTGTTCTACACTATCTCCATTTTTCAACCCACTTAGATGACTTCCCAGGAGGTCGAAATCTATGGATTTGGGATGGTCAAAATTAATCTTCATTCGCTCATCGAAGGTCAAGTGAGATAAATCGTTATAATAAGAATCCTGAGAAATAACACCCACTTCGTCATTTGGAAATTGGTTAATTATTTGATTTACCACGGTGGTTTTTCCACTACCAGTGCCTCCGGCAATTCCTATTATGAGCATGACGTATCTATTTGTTCCAAAAATACATTATTGGATAAAACTAAGAGATAACCTATCTATTTTTCCCTTAGCATAGTTACATCAAGATACTTGTTTAAAATATGATAATTTTCATATTTCGGTATTATTTTGACAAATAAATTTGTAATCCAAGAAAAGACCAGCCGCTTCCAGGTACCTGTATACTACCGAATTTTGACTATCTTTTCAAGAATTTACAAGGATTTACAATATCCCAAAATACATCTCCCTATGGATAAAACATTTAAGCTCAATGTCAATAACCAATTCGATTTTCAAATAACGCATAATGAGTCTAAAGAATTAGATGCTGTACCAACTTCTAAAGATTTCTATCATGTACTTAATGAGAATATTCCATACCGTGTTGAAGTAATAAAGGAAGATTTTTACAACAAGACCTATGAGATTCGGGTCAATAATGGCGTTTATAAGGTCAAGATCTCAGATGCCCTAGATACTTTAATTTCTGAGATGGGTTTTGAGTTGGCATTATCACAAGATATTCGATTCATCGAAGCCCCAATGCCAGGTCTTATTCTGGAAATTAATGTCAGGGAATCCCAGGAAGTCTTTAAGGACGATCCGTTGCTGATTCTAGAAGCAATGAAGATGGAAAATATTATCACTTCACCCAGAGACGGTGTTATTAAGAGTATATCGGTTAAAACGGGTGATGCCGTAGACAAGAATCACCTTTTAATAGAATTTGAATCCTAAACGTATGAAAAAAATTTTAGTAGCCAATAGAGGAGAAATTGCTATCCGTGTAATGAAAACTGCCCGAAAAATGGGCATTAAAACGGTGGCAGTTTATTCCACCGTTGATCGAAATGCCCCTCATGTTCGTTATGCAGATGAAGCCGTTTGTATTGGTGAAGGACCTTCGAATCAATCGTATTTAAGGGGAGATAAAATAATTGAAGAGGCAAAAAGACTAGGAGTAGATGGGATTCATCCAGGTTATGGATTTTTAAGTGAAAATGCTGATTTTGCTGAGGAGGTAGAGAAAAATGGAATTGTCTTTATAGGACCAAAGTCTGAGGCAATACGTGTAATGGGAAGTAAATTAGCTGCTAAGGAAGCAGTAAAAGAATACAATATTCCAATGGTTCCGGGAATTGATGAAGCCATTGACGATATAAATAAAGCCAAGGAAATTGCTAAAAAAATTGGTTTTCCTATTCTAATTAAAGCATCAGCCGGAGGAGGAGGTAAGGGAATGAGAATAGTGGAAAAGGAAAAAGATTTGGAGTCTCAAATGAATCGCGCTATCAGTGAAGCTACATCGGCATTTGGTGACGGGTCTGTTTTCATAGAAAAATATGTCACCTCTCCCAGACATATCGAAATTCAAATAATGGCTGATATGCATGGCACTATTCTGTATTTTTTTGAAAGAGAATGCAGTATCCAAAGAAGGCACCAAAAAGTAGTTGAAGAGGCTCCTTCTGCAATTTTAACCCCCGAAAAAAGGGAAGAAATGGGAATAGCTGCAACTAAAGTTGCCAAATCTTGTAACTACGTGGGCGCGGGAACTGTAGAATTTCTTATGGATGCGGATTACAATTTCTATTTTTTGGAAATGAATACACGTTTACAGGTAGAGCATCCAGTAACGGAATTAATATCCGGTGTAGATCTGGTGGAATTGCAAATTAGAGTTGCCAGAGGAGAGATTCTCAATCTGAAACAAGAAAACCTTCAAATTAATGGACATGCGCTCGAACTTAGGGTTTACGCAGAGGATCCTTTAAATGACTTTCTGCCTAGTGTAGGAACTCTAGAAAAGTACCAATTGCCTACTGGAAAAGGAGTTAGAGTAGACAATGGTTTTGAAGAAGGCATGGAAGTGCCGATATTTTACGACCCTATGTTGTCGAAGCTGATAACTTATGGAAAGAGTAGAGAAGAGGCAATTGAATTAATGATAAAGGCTATCGAGGAATACCAGATAGAAGGAGTAGAAACTACGCTGAGCTTCGGTAAGTATGTTTGTGAGCACGAGGCATTTCGATCGGGAAACTTTGATACACATTTCGTCAAAGACCATTATTCACCTGAAGTGTTAAAGCTCCAAATGGAGCATGAGGCCTATTTGGCGGCATTGGTAGCCATACTAAGATATGAAGAGGATCAAAAAAAACTAAGAATACCTAATTCTTAACAAATGGATAACAAAGAGAAACTAAAAGAAAGAATTGCACTTGCCTATCTGGGTGGAGGTCAGAAAAGAATTGATAAACAACATCAAAAGAAAAAACTAACCGCCAGAGAAAGGATTGCGTATCTCTTAGATGAAGGCTCTTTTGAAGAGATGGGTATCCTCGTTACGCACAGAACCACGGATTTTGGTATGGATAAAGAAATTTACTTCGGGGATGGTGTTGTTACAGGCTATGGAACCATTAACGACAGATTAGTCTATGTTTATGCCCAGGATTTTACAGTTTTTGGCGGTGCCTTATCAGAAACCCATGCCGAAAAAATTTGTAAAATAATGGATTTGGCTATGAAAGTTGGGGCTCCCATAATTGGATTAAACGATTCTGGTGGTGCTCGAATTCAGGAAGGAGTCCGCTCTTTAGGAGGCTATGCCGATATTTTTTATAGAAATGTGCAAGCCTCAGGCGTAATTCCACAAATCTCTGCTATCATGGGCCCATGTGCGGGAGGTGCGGTTTATTCGCCTGCAATGACAGACTTCACCCTTATGGTGGAGCAAACCAGTTATATGTTTGTAACCGGACCGAATGTTGTTAAAACAGTTACGAATGAAGAGGTGACTTCCGAAGAATTAGGTGGTGCCCTTACCCACGCAACAAAGTCTGGCGTTGCGCACAAAACATCTCCAAATGATATTGTTTGTTTGGAAAATATTAAAAAACTGTTGAGTTATTTACCACAGAGCAATAGAGATAAAAGTCCAAAAATAACGTTCGATTTGCGAGAAGAGGTTAGAACGGACTTAGCTACAATAATACCGGATAACGCAAACAAACCCTACGATATGCATCACGTAATCGAAGGTATAATTGATGCAGATTCCTTCTTTGAAATTCACAAAGACTATGCTGAAAATATCCTTGTCGGGTTTGCCAGGCTAGCAGGGCGCAGTATCGGGATAGTTGCCAATCAACCCATGTTCCTAGCAGGTGTTTTAGATGTTAAGAGTTCTATTAAGGCAGCACGATTTGTCCGTTTTTGTGATAGCTTTAATATTCCCTTATTAGTATTGGAAGATGTGCCAGGATTTCTGCCCGGAACCGATCAAGAATGGAATGGAATCATTAGTCACGGAGCTAAATTGCTCTACGCCTTTAGTGAAGCTACTGTTCCCCGGGTAACGGTAATTACAAGAAAGGCCTATGGAGGGGCATATGATGTAATGAATTCAAAGCATATAGGAGCCGATTTTAATTTTGCATGGCCATCAGCAGAAATTGCTGTGATGGGAGCAAAAGGAGCAAGTGAGATTATCTTCAGACGAGAAATTGCTCAGGCCAAAGACCCACAGCTTAAATTACAAGAAAAAGAAGCGGAATATGCTGAAAAATTTGCCAACCCTTTCAGAGCCGCAAGGAGAGGGTTTATAGACGAAGTAATACTTCCTGAAAATACCCGTCGAAAGCTTATAAAGGCGTTTAGTATGTTAGAGAACAAAGTTGTGGAGCCCCCACAAAAGAAACATGGTAATATTCCCTTATAAGGTTTTCGATTGTATTTAGAGAAATCTATTAAAGTTGTATACTTACTGATTCCATACCAGAGAAAACTTTTTCTTTGAAGAAATTTTGAAATGTTTAATGCGGAATTGACCATTTCAATGGAAAAGTATAATGGCAATTAATACAATTTTTTCTATTTCTTACAACATTGTTCCGTATTGCAGAATTAAACAAGTTCTGGTGAGCTTAGTAGATTCAATTGTATTATATTTCCTCTCCGATGTTTAAATAAAGTGTACATACACCAATATTTTTTCCATTATGCGTCATACACAAGTATTTTTTCTTTTTATATGTTTCGTTCCGTTTTTAGTGTCCTCTCAAAAGAAGATTGAGCTGACTGATTTAAATGATTTTAAACCGCAGTCTGGGAATTGGATCTTAGTAGGAGATATAGAAATGAGCAGGAAAATAAGCTCCAAACCGAAAAGCGAAGAACCTCCTAAGGAAAAAAAGAAAAAGCGAAAGAGTAAAAAGAAGACAGAAGATATTCCTTCTGTACGATTTACTGAAGGTATAGGAATCCTCTACAACAACCAAAGCGAGGAGCATCAGGATCCTTTAGTTACAAAAGAGGAGTATGGGGATCTTATCTTGGAAGTTGATGTAATGATGGCCAAAAACTCGAATTCAGGAATTTACTTTCAAGGGAACTACGAAGTGCAATTATTGGATAGTTGGGGGGTAACCTCCAGTACATTTTCTGATATGGGAGGTATATACCAAGCTTGGGAAGAGGGACCAACCTATAAATTTGCTGGTGTAGCTCCTTTGCAAAATGCGGCTAAGGCTCCAGGTTTATGGCAACATTTAAAAGTACATTTCCAGGCGCCAAAATTTGATGAGAATGGCAAAAAAATAAAAGATGCAAGATTTGTCGAGGTAGTACTCAATGGCGTAAAGATTCACGACAATATTAGTGTTGCTGTTCCAACCCGGGGTAGTTTTATGGATAAGGAAGTCGCAGAGGGTTCCATTTGGTTACAAGGAGATCATGGAAAAGTAGCATTTAAAAACTTCAAAATTACTCCCTTAAAAGAAAGTACGGCCACCATTTCCCAGCTAACGCTTGAGGGATTTAAAGGAAATTTTAAGGGATTAGAGGAGCTGGAAGGTCAGGAGCCCTTTATGTCGACAACGGAAAGTCTGATTAACATTTATCGATTAGAAGAAGCAGATGGCTATGGAATAATTTATAAAGGCGATTTAGTTATTGAAGAAGAGGATGTATACGATTTAGACGTGCAGTTTGCTGGAGGTGCAAGTTTGTATCTCAATGAAGAAATGGTTGCAAGTCATAATACTGCTTATGATGTAGGCAAAATAACCCATAGCCAAAGACTAAAACCCGGACGATATCCTTTTGAACTCCGATGTATTAAATCTGCTCCATGGCATAACCCGGTATTGGGATTAACCATTAAATCCGAATCGACCTACCCAAAAACCTTTCACGAGTATGTTTCCTTTCCTCCAAATACCAACTTACAATCTCCTATTTATGTGGAGGTTGGAGGTAAACCAAAACTTTTACGTGGTTTTCTTAATCACCTAGGGGAGGAGACCAAGCTGACCCATACCATTGCTGTAGGTACTCCTTCGGAGGTTCACTTTGCCTATGATATGAATGACGCTCGTTTAGTTGCTATTTGGAAAGGTAATTTTATTGATGCTACAAGTATGTGGAGGGGAAGGGGAACTGCCGCTTTTGATCCGGATGGTGCCACAATATGGTTAAAACCAGGCCCTATTCTTGTACAACTTAAAAAGGATGAACAAGGTAGTTTTGAACAGGATGAAGCAAGTGCGCTGAAATGTAACGGGTATAGCATAGATAAAAAGGATAATTTACCAGTATTTAACTTCTCTTCCGATGAAGGAGAGATTGTTAATAAACTCGTTCCGGATACTGCTGCCAATTCACTGAATAACCATTTATCATACAAGGGACAGCCCCCAGCCAATTCCTATTATAGCCTTGCTCAAGGGAAAGTTAAGCAATTAAGTGACGGCTCATTTGCCATTGGAGATCACGAGTATTATTTAGAAGTTTTGAGTCTTCACACCCCTATTTTAACAAGTATAAATGGGGTAGACAGACTCCTGGTAAAAGTAGATATGAATGAAGTAAAATATAATATAGCATGGTAAATCGCATTTCTTTTAAGACCTACAAAGAGGAAGAACCTACAAGAAAGAAATTGATCTTCCTAGGAATAATACTGGCATTTGTCTCGCAACTTCTTATAGCCCAGGAACCGCCATCAGAAGATGATTATTACAGAATAACCACGGTGCCCGTACCAGAAGGAATTGCCTTAGAAGTTGGGGGTGTACAGGTGCTAGAAAATGGCGTTGTTGCGGTTTGTACCCGAAGAGGGGATGTATGGATGATTCAAAACCCAACAATGGAAGGTGGGGGCCAGCCAATTTTTAAGAAATTTGCCTCAGGATTGCACGAACCATTGGGATTGTTGGAATATAAGGGGGCGATTTATACGGCACAACGAGGAGAACTGACAAAAATATCGGATACAAATGGAGATGGTATAGCGGATACTTATAAAACAATATATTCCTGGCCACTTACAGCAAACTATCATGAGTACTCTTATGGTCCTGCTCTTTCTCCAAACAACACCTTTTTTGTGACCACTAATTTGAGATTTGGCGAAGAGTGGTGGCGAGGAGTTAGTGAAGTTCCATGGCGAGGTTGGACCCTAGAAATTAGTGAAGATGGGGAAATGACACCTTGGGCTACGGGTATGCGTTCACCCGCCGGTTATGGCTTTATAAATGGTGATTTCTTTTATACCGATAATCAAGGTGATTGGAAAGGATCTGGAGGTTTATGGTATGTTCCTAAGGGAGCATTTACAGGACATCCAGGAGGTTTACCCTGGTCAAAAGAACCAAATTCGCCGGTTTCCCTTACCGAAGAAGCATTCTATAGTAAAATAGATAAACGCCAGGAAAAATCGAATGGCCGATTAATTAAACCTGAGAATATTCAGGACGAAGAGAATCCCGACTTTATGCATACTGCAAAGGAAGAATTCCCTGAATTGCAACTGCCCGCAGTGGTACTTCCTCATGCTATTTTAGGAGTTTCTAATGCAGAAGTAAAAGTGGATAATACAGGGGGCAAATTCGGTCCTTTTGAAGGTCAGGTCTTTATAGGAGATCAGGGCCAGAGTAAAATTATGCGTGTCTCCCTAGAAAAAGTTAATGGTGTATACCAGGGAGTGGCCTTTGATTTTAAGTCTGGTTTTCAGTCTGGTGTTCTGCGAATGGATTTTGACAGTAATGGCAACATGTTTGTTGGAGAAACAAATAGGGGATGGGGATCTGCAGGGGTAACCAATTCTGGCTTGGAATATTTAAGCTGGACTGGGAAAACACCATTTGAAATGAAGAATGTAAAAGCCATGCCAGACGGATTTGAAATTGAGTTTACAAAAAAAGTTGCCCGAGAAGTAGCGGAAGATCTTGCCTCATATCTAGGCAAGAGTTATACGTACAAATACCATCCAGTCTATGGTAGTCCTCAGACCAAAATTGAGGATTTAAAATTAAAGGGTGTTTATCTTAGCGATGATGGTTTAAATCTACGTGTGGTTTTTTCCAATCTACGTCCTTTTTATGTTCATGAAGTTCGCCTAAGTGGAATTACATCTTCCACTGGAGAAGCTTTGCTACACCCTGTTTTCTATTATACACTTAATAGCATTCCTAATGGCTCTGGATTGGATAAAAGTATGTTGTCTACCAAAAATTCTGCAAAGCTCAAGAAAGCCACTGTTTCCAGGAAACCAAAAAGCGCAGTATCTAAAAAAGACGAAAAAAAGGTGTTGAGCTTTGCAGAGGTTGAACCCTTACTAATGCGAAATACCTGTGTAGCCTGCCATAAGACCTCGGAAAGAGTTATTGGTCCGGCCTTTAAGGATATTGCCAAAAGAAAGTATTCTGATGAAAAGATAGTCGAGTTAATTTATAATCCTCAGCCTAAGAATTGGCCAGAATATGCTACCCCCATGGCTCCTATGCCGCAGGTACCTGAAAATGAAGCATTACTGATAGCTTCGTGGATAAATTCTTTAGACGACTAAAAAGGTAAATATACCACCCCACTGGAGGTGTTCTGTTGGGCGCCAGTAACGCTTTTCAAAACATTGATTTCCTGTTCGTGACGCAGAACCCCCATTAAGGCAAATACTAATGCCTCTTTATAAGCAATAAGTTGCTGCGAAGGGATTTTTAATTCAATAGAATCACCTAATTCTTTTTGAAGTACTTCCATCATAAAGTCGTTAAAGGCACCGCCACCTGTAACAAAAACTGTTGTTTTAGGGGAGGAAGCATGCGCCTTTACTTGTATACTAATTTGTTGGCAGATATGCACCAGTATGGTATGGAGTTGGTTTTCCAAACTATCAGCGTACTTTTCTATAATTGGCAGCACATCCTCTTTAAACCATTCATATCCGGTCGATTTAGGATAATTTTGTTTGTAGAAGGATAGATTGTTTAACGCATTAAGGAGTTCGATATTTATTTTGCCTTTTCTGGCAATAGCACCTCCTTTGTCATAGGCCATGCCGTTTTTTTGTGTTAGATAATTTAAGGGCATGTTGGCTAGTCCAATGTCATACGCTATTCTTTCGTTATTTTTTTCAAAGGAAACATTTGCAATGCCACCGAGATTTAAACAGAAATCATAGGATCCGAATAGTAGATGATCTCCAATTGGGACTAATGGGGCTCCTTGCCCCTCTAAAGCAACATCCAAAGTTCTAAAATCACATATTACTTT
>CAZWPZ010000310.1:0-32054 GCA_964636005.1 uncultured Eudoraea sp. | reverse complement strand
CTCATTCTGTTAAACAAAAGGGTAGTCACCTATGGTGTAAAACTTCTGGCGATATTCCTAGTAGCTAAGGGAGTGACTCTCTTTACAAATTTAACATATAGTATGGACTGGCCAATTCCTCAAAATGTAGTGATTGTATTGTCCTCTGCCTTGTTCTTGTACGCACCCTTTTTGTACCTGTTTGCCAGATATGTTGTCAAAAAAAAGGTAATAAACTGGAAGCAAGACTGGATTCATTTTATACTGTTTGGTCTATATCTGATTGTAAATGTTGTTTATGTCTTGTTTCCATTTGAAACTGCCATTTTAGATTACAGCGTCACTATCTTTTACTATCTGCAGACGGTAATATATACAGTTTCAGCTTTTATGCTCATGCATAAAAAAGGCGATGGTTCTAAAAATCAGTATTGGTTAAAGCATTTGCTCTTATCTTTTTTGGTCATTTGGTTGATGTTCCTGACGGAAATTATTCTCTCGATTTGGGGATATTACAGTGCGGCATCCATATTTAAAACCCTTGGTGTTCTATTTATTTTGGTGCTTGCCAATCTCACGCTGGTGATTGCCTTATATTCCCCCGAGTTGTTTTTCAAAGGCCTCAGAGTCCTAAAAAAATCCACTTCTGAGAATACTATTATTACCGAAGAGAATTACAATAGCATTTTAAGTTTAATGGCTAACAAAGAACTCTATACCAATCCGCAGTTAAAGTTGGTTGATATCTCCAATGCAATGGGGATTTCTGAAAGAAATACATCCCTTCTAATTAAGACATATCATCAGGGTAATTTCTATGACTTTTTAAATTCATTTAGAATAGAGGAAGCCAAAAGACTTTTTATAGAGAAACAAGATGAACTTTCCATATCTGAGGTTCTATATGAAGTTGGGTTTAACAGTAAGTCTGTTTTTAACACCATATTCAAAAAGAAGGAAGGAATGACCCCAAGTCAGTTTAAGAAGAACCATGCCAAACTTTCTTCGGCTGGTTGATACCTATGTTTAGCTGTTAATTCCTGTTAAAAATACGTTCTGATTATTGATTTTACACTTATCCGAACTTCCATTTTAGTGTATGCCAATAGATTTGCTCAAAAATAAATTGATCACTAAAATGAAACGAGCAATATTTTACACACTATTATTTTTGTTAATCAGTAATATGTCATTTGGGCAATTTCATACCATGAAAATCCCTATGTCTAGTCCAAAAGTTTCCGAAACCCAACGCTTAGGGATTACAGATATTACCATTAACTATTCCAGTCCGGCATTAAGAAACAGAGATGTATGGAACACTGTTATTCCTCAAGGTGGAGATCCTATTGCATGGCGAGCAGGAGCTAATATGTCTACTACTATGGAGTTCACAACCGAAGTCTTTATTGAAGGACAAGCTTTAAAGGCGGGTAGGTATGGCTTTCATATCATTCCAGAAAACGACAGGTATACCTTGTTATTTGTACAACCGGCAGATCAATGGGGGAGCTACTACCTGGATGTTGACAAGGATTCGGTTCTCAAAGTAACTGTAACCTCCGAAACTTGTGCAAAAACGGAACAACTGGATTACGAATTTCTCAATAGAACAGAGAATTCATTAGTTATTGGATTGGAGTGGGGCGAGAAACGCATTCCATTTAAGGTTGAAGTAGATTTAAATAACTCGGTTGTCGGCAGCTTTAGAGATGAACTTAGAGGTATTAACACCTATCACTGGCAAGCCTGGAACGATGCGGCTTTATGGTGTCTGAATCATAACACCAATTTGGAGGAAGCTTTAAGTTGGACAAACCGATCTATTGAAGGAGGTTATGGTGGTTTTGCAGCTAATAAAAACATTACTAATCTCTCTACTAAAATGCGATTGTTAAAGCGACTCAATTACACAGATGAGTTAAACGTAGTAATAGAAGACACCAAGCAAATGAGTTTAAATGAACACGATGCTAATGAATTTAATATTTTATTATTGAGACTTGGTTCCTATGAGGAAGCTTTAAATTATTCTAAAAGTTCTTTAAAGACCTATCCTGAAGCTTGGTCTATCATTCTTAATAAAAGCATCGCAAACTACCTTCTAGGCAATTCAAATGCAGCTGTAAAAGATATTTCTAAAGTAAAAGAGCTGGCTCCGGAACGATTTCTAAACCGTCTTGGTGAAATAGAAAATGAGTTTAGAAACAACAGTTACCAATTAATGGGTAGCTATAATTAAAAAATAATCAATAATCACTTTATCAGTATACTTAAATCATCATGTTAAAAATCAAACTATTAAAAACTAGCCTTATCATCATTCTTCAGATAGCTTTATTGAGCATATCTGGTGATGACCTTAAAAAACCATCGGTATTTGAATTTGGGTCCTCTATGGAGGATATGAAAATAGCACTAAAATCCATGAGTGATTCTATGACTGTACAAATGAATGAACCAATTCAGTTACCGACTGCACAAAAAAGTCAAATGCAATTAAACGTCTATGGTTTTAAATATGCTGGCAAGAAGAGGAAAGCTGAACTCATCTTTGCCGACGATCAGTTAGATATTATTTGGATTTTGACGGAGGCTGAAGAAGAAAAAGAATTCTTAAAAGAATTTACAGCCATGTACGGCAAACCAACCCATCAAATGAAAGATGTTACTTTCTTTTTAAACCATGGTGTTGCCGTCAGAAATGTGCCTCACGAAGTATTGTTTTTGTCAGAAAGATTAAAGGCTCCTTACAAACAATGGTTAGATAGCCAGAACTAGATAACAGATTGGCAATGAGGAAAATTATGATCATTCTTTTGTGCTTGCTTTTCTGGTCTTGCCAGTCCTATCATCATGAATTTAAGGAATATGAGAAGGTAGTAAAACCGGTAAAATTGGGCTTGGGTACATTGTCCAGGGATTCTGTTCAGTGGAATAATGCATACGTTTCGGCTACCAAAGAGCTCTATTTTACAAAAATGGGCAAGTCGGGTTCAAATATTTACAAGATGGATCTTGAAAATGGTGTTTTTAAAAACCTTCAAAAGATTAATTTACCTGAAGGGTCGCCCCATTCCGATGTATATGTAAGTCCATCAGGAGATCTAATGCTTTTTTCGTCAATCCTACAAGATCATGAAACAGATACTATCATGGATTGGAACATTTGGAAGTCTCAACGGATTAATGGTCAATGGCAGAAACCAACCCCTTTTTTTAAACAAAATGTTGAGGGTAATCAGTTCTATCCTTGGCTGACGAATAGTGGCAACTTATATATGGCTATTACCCCACATGGTTCGGAGAATAGTGATTTACACGTTTCAAAATTTAATGAGGGTCGGTACATTACGCCCATCCCTTTGGCAGGATCAATTAATACATTGAATTTAGAAGGAGATGCTTTTGTGGCCCATGATGAATCCTACCTCATCTTTGCAGGTTTTGACCGGGAGGGAGGTTTGGGTAAATCCGATTTATATATAAGTTTTAATAATAGCGGAATGTGGTCCAAACCAATTTGGTTAGAAGAAGGGATCAATTCAGAGGGTTATGATGGAAGTCCTTTTGTTACTCAAGACGGGAAGTACCTTATCCTTACAAGCAGTCGGGGAAGTACCGATGAGAAGACTTTCTTTAACCATTATATCGTGAGACTTGACCTAGATAAATACAAATCAAAAAACGAACTACAATCACATGAATATAAGAATAATTAGTCCTTTAGGAATACTGCTGCTTTGTATACAACTCACCTCAGCACAAGAATTAAAAAGAAAAGGCATGTTAGGCATCATGATGCAAAGCGTTACAGACAGCATTGCTCAACAAATGGACCTGAAAGACGCTTCAGGGCTATACCTCTCTCTGGTGATGCCCAACTCTACCTTTGTTAATTTAGGAGTCGAAGCGGGTGACGTACTGACTGTACTCAACGGACAGTCTGTAAATACTCCACAGGATGTGCTGGATATCACAAGTGATCTATACGAAGGAGAAAAGATCAGTATTACCTATCAATCAAAAAACGGACAAAAGAAGGCTTCGACTTCTCTGTTGGGAAAACCAAAGGAAATTTTTAAAAATGCTAATGTACATTACGGGCAGGTGACCTATCCAGGGAATCGTCTTAGAAGTATCCTAGTGAGTCCTGAAGGGGTCGATAACCCACCAGTAGTCTATTTTCTGCAGGGCTATACCTGCGGTTCTGTAGAAACTGTATCTGATGACAACCCCATGAAAAAGCTCCTTGAGGACTGGGTTACCGCAGGTTTTGCTGTTTATCGGATAGAAAAACCAGGAGTTGGTGACAGCCAGAGCGATAGACCCTGCTCACAAATCAGCTTTGATGAAGAGCTTAGTGCGTTTAAAGAAGGCTATAAGGATCTGCTTACCAATCAGCCTATTGACAAGGAAAACATCTTCCTGTTTGGACACTCTATGGGCGGAGTAATCGCCCCGCTGCTGGAAGAGGTTTTTGTTCCCAAAGGGATTATAGTGTATGGCACAGTTGGGAATAACTGGTATGATTATTTGGTTGACCTTTACACCATTCAACCCAAACACTTTGGTGTTTCTGATGCTCAGATCAAAGAAAACAATAAAATTAATCTACCGTTTAACAAAGATTTTTTGATCAACAAATACAATGGAAAACAACTAAAGGCCAACCAAGATTACGTAGATTTCTTTCAAAATGAACTTGATTTTGAAAATAACCAATACATAGGGAGACATTTCGATTTTTGGCAGAGTCTGGCAGATGTAGATATCCCAGAGAGCTGGGCTGCCGTTCAGGCCAGTGTTCTGGCGTTATACGGTGAGTTCGACATCCAGGCTATTAGCCGTGCGGGGGTTGATAAGATTGCTAAGATCGTCAATTCAAGATCGGGCAGTGCTGTTGCTAAAGTAATCCCCAAGGCCGATCACGGCTTTGTGAATTTCAACTCTATGCAGGAAAATGTTCAGACCTTAAACAATGGTGGTTATATGCAACACGCCCGCGATAATTATAGCAAGGAACTGGGCTTAGAAACCACCCGGTGGATGCGCCAATTATTGAAATAGAGCGAAGTAATTCAAAAATAGATCAGGAAAATATTACCAAGCGGGAGATCGTCCGATTGATATGCCGGCCTGCTTAAGTGATTACTAATAAATACAGAGCGGCGGCTTTTCTATCGTTATTGGAGAAGGTGAAGAAATCCTATCCAGACCACAAAGAAGAGCCCTTCACAATCAGAAGCAGGGCTTTTTGATTTGGTAGCGAGTACCAAAAAACTACGATTAGGAAGGGAAATTGCAATTGTAAATGGTTATCCTTTTTTCGTAAAGTAACTTTTTGATTGTCGTTCTGTTTTGTTTAATACCGTTCTCTTAATTGTATAATTGATTAGACAAGGTTATGGCTCTTGATACCATAATAGGAACAAACATTATCATTATTTTTTCTTTGAGTTTTGGCCGAGGAAGCCTATCTTAAGACTATTCAAATAGATGATGTATTGAAAGCCGTTTACTCACTTCTTTTTTTCTATTT
The DNA here is from genome assembly GCA_964636005.1 of uncultured Eudoraea sp. GTDB lineage: Bacteria > Bacteroidota > Bacteroidia > Flavobacteriales > Flavobacteriaceae > Eudoraea. The sequence goes on along the minus strand of CAZWPZ010000310.1, from coordinate 26,533 downwards.
AATTCTAGGTTGCAAAGAACAACAACAAAAAAAAACAGCACCTCTGAGCGTAGATTATAAGGTCATACAATCGGAATTATTTTCTTCAGAGACTAATCTGGCTGGTGAGATTACCGCTGAATCTAAACACGAACACGCTTTTTTGGTTAAGGGCCGCTTGCAACAAGTTCTGGTGAAAGAAGGAGACAGAGTAACAAAAAACCAAAGACTGGCCACCATTGGTGATTCTGACTATCAACAAGCCATGCAAATTGCTCAAAGCAAGCTTGATGAAGCAGAAGATCAATACACAAGATTGTCCAAAATGTTCGCTTCTGGTAGTTTGCCCGAAGCAGATTTTCAAAAAATTAAACTCGTCCGAAAAGAGGCCCAGGCGAATTATAACCTCTATAAAAACAAACTTAATTACACCAATTTAAACGCTGCCCTTTCCGGAGTAGTAACCCGTATTTGGGCAAAGACAGGGACGGCAGTTTCAGAAGGCCAACCTATTGTTGAAATTTCGAATGATGCGTCTGTTTTTGCAAAAATAGAGATTCCAGAACGCCTTGTAACAAAAATAAACTTAAACGATTCATGCAAGGTTTATATCCGAAGTCTAGATGAAGTAATGCATGGAAAAATCTACAAGATAAGTCCTAATGCCAACAGGCTTTCTCGATCCTATGAGGCAAATATATATCTCGACAATAAAGACAAAACACTCAAAGATGGAATGTTATGCAGTGTAACCGTCTATGGACATGACGAACAATTTGGAATTAAAGTTCCCTTTTCATTAATAACGACAGATATTAACCAATTGCATTTTGTAGATCTCATCAAAAACAAGAAGGTATTTAGAAATAGGGTGGAGTTTACTAGTGTTGTGAACGATGAAGTTCTTATAACCAGTGGCCTTTCCGATGGAGATACGCTAATAGTAAATAAACCTTTAAACATCAAGGAAGGCCAACCAGTAATACTAAAATAAAGTGTCTATAATTAAATCGGCTATCGATAACAGGCAAATTGTCTTAACACTGACAATTTTAATTTTATTTTTTGGATTGTCTGCACTTCTTACCATGCCCAGACGTGAGGACCCGAAGTTTAATGTAAGACAAGGATTGATTGTCTTTGCATATCCAGGCAGCACAGCAGAAGAAGTGCGTGGACAGGTGGTATCAAAAGTAGAAAATCTGTTATTTTCATTTGAAGAGGTTAGAAAAGAGAAGACTTATGCCAACGCAAGAGAGGGTGTTGGGTATGTAGTTGTTGAATTGGAATCTTTTGTTACCGAGACAGATATTTTCTGGAGTAAACTACAGCATCAACTCAATCAATTAAAACTTCTAGAATTACCTCCAGGAGTTGTGGGTCCCATAATAGAATCTGGTTTTGGGGATACCATTGCCCTATTAATAAGTTTTAATAGCGCAACACGTTCGGAGAGCGAACTTAATAACATTACAGATGCATTTTCTGATCAATTGAGGCGTCTTAATTCCTTGGCTAAGATTGATAGAATTAATTCTGAAGAAGAAGCTATATATATTTATCTCGATAACCAGAAAATAGCCCAATCAAAAATTTTTCTGCCTCAGATTGTACAATTCTTAAGCGAAGGAAATTTGGCCTTACCTTCTGGTAAGATAGAGGCAGACGGGCTAAAATTAAACCTGCTGAAGCCAAAACAGTTTGCAAGCGTAGCGTCGATTGAGAATCAAATTATTAACGTGGGACCCATGGGAGAGTCCATCCGATTGGTGGATATTGCCAAGGTTGAAAGGGGTTTAAAAGAACCTAGTCAAATTATACGAGTTAATGGTGTTTCTTCTGTTCTTCTTTCCCTTGAGATGCAAAATGGATTTAACATAGTAGATTTTGGTTCTTCAGTAGACGAACTCATAACCGAATTTCAACAATCCCTTCCTGATGATGTTACCATTACTAAAGTCGTTGATCAGCCATTAAATGTAAAGGAGAGCATAAGTGACTTTATACGAGAGTTTTTTATAGCTATCGTTGCTGTAATAATAGTTATTGTTCTAATGCTCCCACTCAGAGTTGCGGTTATTGCGGCTACCGCCATTCCAATAACGGTTGCGTTTACATTTGCAATTATGAACGGCGTAAATATTCAGTTACAGCAAGTATCGCTTGCTTCACTTATAGTCGTTTTAGGCCTACTAGTTGACGATGCTGTCATTATTGCAGATAACTACGTGGAAAAACTTGATGAAGGACTGGATCGATATGAAGCTGCTTGGCGTTCTGCTTCACAATTAACCATCCCGATGTTCACCGCTGGCCTAACCATCATAGGAGCTTTTATACCCTTGCTGTTTCTCTCTGGCTATGTAGGTGAGTTTATCCGGTCTTTACCTATTACCGTAGCTATTGCGATAAATGCCTCATTTTTGATCGCCATGTTTTTAACCCCATACTTGTGTTATAAATTTATCACCAAAGGGCTTCAAAAAAAAGAAGTGAAAAAGAAAAGAAGTTCTTTCTTAGACAAGCTTCAAATATTTTTTAATCGTACAATAGAATGGGCCTTTAAAAATCAAATCGCTACACTGGTATTTGCACTAGTGCTTACTCTTGTAGGCGGTGGGATATTTTTTATTTTAGATCAGAAACTATTTCCGGCTGCCGAACGTAGCCAGTTCGTTATTGAACTCAGGGCACGTGAAGGTACCTCTTTAGATACTATGGATCGGTATACCAGAGTTCTAGAAGATCTCATAAAGGAGGATACTAGACTATTGAACTATACCGCATTTGTTGGGTCTTCCGCTCCACGATTTTACTACAACTTTTCACCACATTTTCCTCAAACTAACTTTGCCCAGCTCCTTGTCAATACAAAAAATATTGATGCAACGGATAAGTGGGTCTCGGAACTAGAACTTTCTTTGGGAAATTTGCTTCCAAAATGCCAGGTAAATGTAAAAAAAATGCAACAGGGGACTACGATGGATGCTCCTATTGAAATACGGGTCAGCGGGAATGATTTAAAATCAATAGAAGGTACAATTCAAGAAATAGAAGAAATATTCACCGAAGAATTACCCAATACACTTGTAGTAAACAATAGTTATGAGTTAAAAACCGATCTTAAAGTTGGGGCAGATGAAATTGCTTTGAATCAGTTAAATATCAATAGTTCCGATATTTCCGTACAACTTGCTGTTGCCTTTAGTGGAATGCCTATTGGTACAATTTGGGAAGGAAAAAATGCCATTCCAATTATCCTAAAAGACGAAAGAACAAAAGTAAATGGCACCTATCCATTGGAAGAATTTTATCTCACTTCTCCGCTTACTGGATCTAGCTTCCCATTGAAGCAGGTAGCCGATGTGGTCCCCGCTTCAGTAAGAACAAACATTGGTAGTAGAAATGGCGTATTGACCACAACGGTATTGGCATACCCAAAAAGCAATGAATTGGCATCCGGTTTGCTCGCAAAGGTCAAAAATAAAATCAAAGCCCTCGATATTTCTAAGGACCAGCTAATCGAAATAGGCGGTGAGGATGAGAATCAGAAAGAAACCTTTGCAGAAATGGCTAGTGTTATGATCATAAGCCTATTTATTATTTTTATCATAATTCTTATTCAATTCAAGCGTCTTAATCATGTATTCATAGTTTTAGCAGCTATTCCATTATGCCTATTTGGCGCAACATTTGGATTACTCGTTTCTGGCTATCCCTTTGGATTTACTGCTTTTGTGGGTTTAGCAAGTCTAATCGGGATATCCGTGAGAAATTCAATTATTTTGGTAGACTATGCCAATGAACTTGTCATAAAAGAAGGGGTATCTGTAAAAGAAGCGGCTCTTCAATCTGGTCAAAGGAGGATAAGGCCAATTTTTCTAACGACAATGGCAGCAGCCGTTGGAGTATCTCCAATGATTGTTTCAGGTTCTCCTATGTGGGCTCCACTTGCCACAGTTCTCGCTGTAGGTTTGATCTTTTCCATGTTTATGACTCTGATAATTATACCTATTCTATATTCCAAATATGGCGACTTTCAATTCAAATCTATAGGTAGAACAACTCTTGGATTATTTATACTACTGATACCATTTTGCTCCTTTTCACAGTCCATCGATATGGAATCATGCTTCAAAAATGCTATTTCCAATAATCAGGATTTAGAGTTACTGAAAAATGAAATCCAAAAAAAACAATTAGAAGCTGAACGTTTAGGCACCAATTATCTGCCACGAGTAAATATTGATGGCGGGTATTTTTGGTATTATAATTCTGTCCGAACAACAGATGTTAACGTGGAGATAAATAGCCTCCCTATAATAGGGGAAACACCACCAATTGGTATTGGAACCCAATTAACTATCCCTGAAGGCAACCGATTTATGGGAGTTGCAAACGTCGGCATTTATCAACCAATTACTCAAATATTTAAAATTAATTCTGGTCTTAAACTAAAAAATTCTGAATTGGCAATTTTAGAGGAACAATATATTATTAGTGAAAATCAAATCAAGGAAGGAGTTACGAGATTATATGTCGCCATTGCAATAGAAGACACACTAATCAGTAGTTTAAACAAACAGATAAAGCTTATAAAAAAACAAGAAAAGACCATTGAAGATGCAGTAAAAGCTGGAGAAGTTCTGGACGTATTCGCCCTGGGGCTTAAGGCAGATGTTTTAGAACATCAAACAAAGCTACAGGAAGCCAATTCAAAAAGAAAGACGTATTACATGCAATTAAACAGACTCATGTCCTTTCCGTCCGATTCATTGTGGAAGACTGCACCTATTGATATTAGTCCTTTACATGTTGATGATTTAGTAAATCTAGTGAAATCAGACTCGGTTTATTCCAATAACGCCTCCTATAGGCTTTCTCGTCTAAAGAGCCAGATGGCCCTTGATGGGATAGACTTTTACGAGAATAGTAAGTTACCTGAATTGACTTTTGCCGCAGAAGGGTTCTATTTTGAAGACGTCCCCTTGGTTCCAAGGAACAATGTGCTTATAGGGCTTAGTCTTAACTGGCCAATTTTAGAATGGGGTAAAAAAAATAAAGATATAGCTATTGCCAAATTAACTTATGAACAGGCAAAATTACAGTCAGACCTAACAAAAAAAGACATTCAAATTAAAATAGATACTAAAGTTTCAGAACTAGAGAACAGTTTAATGCTTTTGGAAACAGCAACACAAGCTCTAAAATACAGATCGGAGGAGAAGCGAATTCAGGAAAATGCTTATATCAATGGTTTGCTCTCCTATAAAGACTATGCTGATGTACAAAAAAAATATTTAGAGACGGTAACACAAGTAATAAAGGCCAAGGCAAATGTCATTATTAAAGAAAGTGAACTAAGGTCTTTAACCAATATGTATAACTAAAAAATGCGCTATGTCAAAAATTAAATCAGTTTCTGCTTTAGAGATATTAGATTCTCGAGGCAATCCAACAATACGGACCTATGTGGAACTTGAAGACGGTTCTAAGTCTTTTGCTTCTGTTCCATCAGGTGCCTCAACAGGTCAGAATGAAGCAGTAGAAATACGAGATGGAGACGAGAGGTACGGAGGAAAAGGGGTTCGTAAAGCGGTAAATAGTGTTAATACCGAATTAGCATCGCTTTTAGTTGGTAAAAATGCCTTGGAACAAAAGCAAATAGATTATAACATGATTGCTCTTGATGGTACAGAGAACAAATCACGACTCGGCGCCAATGCCATTTTAGGAGTTTCTATGGCTGTAGCAAAAGCAGCAGCTCTATCGACTAGAATACCTCTTTATCAATATTTGGGAGGAACAAATGCGGTCAGGATACCAGTGCCATGTATGAACATTCTCAATGGAGGAGAACATGCCGACAATAGTGTAGATTTCCAAGAATTTATGTTGGTTCCTATTGGGGCACCCAATTTTGCAGAGGGCCTTCGGTACGTAGCGGAGACCTTCCATACGCTGAAAGATATTTTGAGGTCTAAGGGTTATGCAACGAGTGTAGGTGATGAGGGCGGGTTTGCTCCTAATTGCAAGAGCAATGAAGAGGCAATAGAACTCATTTTAGAAGCTATTGAAAAAACAGGATACCAACCTGGTAAACATTTGTCTATAGCTTTGGACAGTGCTGCTAACTCTATTTCTCCAAACCTTGACAACCAATACGATTTAAAGTGGTCGGGGAAGGGTAAAATGACTTCAGAAGAATTAATTGACCTAACAGGAGAATGGCTAAAAAAGTATCCAATTATTCTTTGGGAAGACCCGCTATCAGAAGGAGACTGGGATGGTTTTTCACAGTTTACTGCAAAATTTGGCAATGACATAGAGGTTGTTGGTGACGATATTTTTGTAACCAATACCAAGTATATTTCTCGCGGAATCAAAGAAAAAACAGGCAATTCGGCATTGATAAAACTTAATCAGATTGGAACCGTTACCGAAACACACGAGGCTGTCCGGTTATGCCGAGAAGCCGGGTGGCGCTATTTTCTATCCCATCGATCTGGTGAAACAGAAGATAGTTTTTTAGCTGATTTTGCGGTCGCAATGGACGGAGGTCATCTAAAGACTGGATCGGCCTCTAGAGGAGAACGAATAGTTAAATACAATAGATTGTTAGAAATTGAACACCAATTAAAAGGCATGTCCGAATACAGATGGGCGTAGTATGAGTTGATTATTTCTTTAGGTTTTATCAGAAAAGTATTTGTTATGTAGTATTATCGAAAGCTATTCTGAAATATTTCTTTATAAGAATTGAAGTTTCCTTTTCAATGGTTTTACCAAAAAGAAACAAATCTTTTTTATCCATTAAAGAGAACTTTAATACTGTTCTTAATCTCCAATTTACTCGGCTTACTTTTGAACTGACTAGTTGATATAGACACTTCGGTGGAAAATCTTAAACAGTTTGGCGCCTTATCCCAACATCATTTACTCATTTGAAGTATTAGTAAAAGGCTATTTGATTCTTAATTTCAATTCTCTTCCAATATACTTTTGAATGATGTATTCTAAGACAAAGGACAACACAATAGAAATAAAAAAAATAGAAACAACCTTTAAATCTGATTTACTTGAATAAACTAAAAAGTATATAAGTAATGAAGAACATAGAATCAATCCTAGCCAAACATATCCGCGTTTTGCCCCAGTTTCTTTTAGTAGCTTTAAATGACCAACATTCACTAAAACGTAAATGAGCAGCATTATAGCGCTTCCAACACTAGCAATACTTTCCAGGTCCAGAAAGAAGGCCATCACAAAAATCAAAAAAGAGGTAATTAACAGGCCGTCGGTACCTTGATTCCAGCGTCTATTCTCAAAAAAAATAGGTAATTCCCCTTTTTTTGCAATCATAAAACTAATATTGGCAGCACCGTATAATGAAGCATTTATAGCTGATGCTGTAGACAATAAAGCTGCAACAGCCATTACCTTAAAACCCCAACTCCCAAAGATCGGTTCAGCCGCTTTTGCGAGAGCATAGTCTTTTGCATTAGTGATTTGATCATAAGGTAAGTTTCCTGTTACTGCCAGAGCTATAAGAATGTAAACAATAATGACAATAGAAATACATAAAAAAATAGCCCTGGGGAGTTCTTTTGATGGGTTCCTCAGGTCTTCTGTTGTATTGGTTATAATTCCAAAACCTGTAAAGGAAAAGAACACCAAACCTATGGCATTAATCACTGAAATTGATGACTCTTTCAAATGATATTCTGGTGTCAGTAAGTCCCAGTCAATGAAATATATTGAAACAATAGAAAAAACGACTAAAATGAGGAGTTTGGCAACCACAATCCATTTTTCTAGATTCCCTATGGCTTTAGATCCAATAAAATTTAAAAAAGTAAAAAAGAGGATAACCAAAAGTGTAAATACTCTGGAATAAAACTCGGAATGCTCATCCAGAATTAATGCACTAGCATAATTCCCGAAAGACTTAGCAACCATAGCAATTCCAGATATAATGGCAATCCAGTACAATATGTTTAAACCGCCGGCAAATACGGTTGTGCCAAATCCTTGAAATAAATATTCTATTGGCCCTCCCTTACTCGGATATCGTGTCCCTAGTTTAGCATAGGAATATCCTATAAGTAGAGTAATAAGTCCGGCAAGAAAAAAAGATAAACAGACTAAATTACCTGCGATTTCAGCGGCTTCTCCTAACAAAGCAAAAATTCCAGCACCAACCATGGCACCAATACCCATAGAGGCTGCAGAAACTACCGTCATCTTTCCAGAACCGGTTTTACTTTTTAGGTCTAAATCATTCCGCTTTGGCATAATAATGCAATGATGTTCTAATCGATATACAAAACCAAAGCTACCCCAGTAATAGGAAAAAGCGCTTCAGAATTGTATTATAAAGTATCAAGGATGTCAAAAATTTGAGAAAAAAAGCCCATAGATTTGCCATACTCGTCAAGCAAAATACGCCATTAATTATATATCTTTTTTTGACATTGACAAGTAATTCTTACTTTACTCAAAAGTTTTCTCTTCCTAAAAAAGAAATAGCGCATGCATGATTCTCGTAGAAAATTCTTGAAGACGAGTTTTAAAGCTGGTACTGGGGCAACCTTATTACCGTACAGTAGTTTTGGCAGATCTGAAAGACCAATGGCCTTTGACTCCCTCAACGCAACAGATAAATACGCCAAATTGGATGCCGCTATGGCGCTTCCTGTACTAAAGAAAGAACTTTTCAAAACTCCCGTAATTATTGAAACCTGCGATCTTTTAGAGTTTAATGGAAACTATATGATACGCGTTCGTTCTACGGATGGTGCAGTAGGGTATTGTGTTGGACATAATATCCGTATGCCTCATTTATACCCCATTCAAACCAAGCTTATAAATCCCTTTTTTATTGGGAAAGACGCCAGGGATCTCGACCAATTGATGCAGGACGTTTATATGCATAAAAACAACTATAAGTATTTGGGCTATGCAATACATATTCCTATTGCTACAGTAGAAATGGCCATTTTGGACATGCTTGGAAGAATTTCAAATAAAAGTATGGGAGAGCTTATTGGCACTATTCACAACACGGAAATAGCCATTTATCAGGCCAATAATAATAGAGGGAGAACAGCAGAAGAAAGTATTGAAAGAATAAAGGCCCTGCAGCAAGATACCAATGCCAAAGCGGTAAAATTTAAATGTGGAGGGCGGCGAGATATACCGGAGTCCCCTGCCGGTCGTACCGAAAAACTAATCCCTTTAATGCGAAAAAATTTTAGTGAGGATATTACGATATATGCAGATTGCAATGGTAGCTATGATGCGAAAGAAGGTATTCGGATTGGTAAGATGGTAGAAGAATACAAGATTGATCTTTTTGAACAACCCGTACCAACAGATTGGTATGAGGCATGGAAGCAAGTGGCTGATGCCCTCCAAGTACCCATTGCCTCTGGCGGAGGTGAAGTTAGTCTTCGTAATTTCAGGTGGTTGCTTGGAAACGATGCTGTCCAAATGGTACAACAAGACTTGTTTTATTTTGGCGGCATGGTTCGATGTATGAAAGTTGCGCGAATGGCCAATGTTTTTGGTTATCCTTGTACCCCACATATTTCCGGGACTGGTATAGGCTATATTTATATGATGCATTTTGTATCTGCGATACCTAATGCCGGACCATATCACGAATTTAAGGGGGTTGGGAATGAGGTACCCTTTGAATGTGAGACCTCAAGCTTAAAGCCCGAAAATGGTATTCTACATTTACCCAGAGGAATTGGTAGTGGCGTTGAAATAGATCCAGACTTTATTTTAAAACACAAAATTGTAAAAGGATAGTCTTTTATTCCATTCAAGAAAACAGTATGCAGAACAGACGAAATTTTATTAAAAACGGATCAGGGCTTGGTTTAGGTATGTCGTTAATCCCTGGCTTCGCACAGAGTATGCTAAACAGCAAAGATACTAGTGATAATACCAAAGACGCGGACCTTACTCCTCCTATTATCAATAAAAATGATTTCCCAGACCCATTGATTATCAAGGATGTAGAATTATTGGAGTACCAGGACAATTTTATCTGTAGGGTTTACACAGAAAATGGAGCCCAGGGAATTAGTGTGAGCAATAATCTCAGAATGACCTATTTATATCCCATATTCATCAAACAGGTAGCTCCTTTTTTTATTGGCAAAGATGCCCGGGATTTGGAGGCTCTTCTTGAAGGTGTATATACCTATAAGAGCAATTATAAGATGCAGAATTATGCTTTATGGGTACCTGTAGCAACTGTAGAATTTGCAATATTGGACCTATTGGGCACCTTGGCAGACAAACCAATTGGCGCTTTAATTGGTGAGGTAAAAAATGAAAAAATAGGGGTTTACAGGGCCAATAATTTTCGAGGGAAATCAGCGGAAGAATCCATAGAACTCATCAAGAAACAAATGGATGAAACCAATTCAAAAGCTTTAAAATTTAAGGTGGGTGGCCGGATGAGCAATAACGAAGACTTCCCTCCCGGCAGAACGGAAAAATTAATTCCCTTAATACGTAAAACCTTTGGAAAAAATATGGTGGTTTATGCCGATTCTAATGGTTCTTATACTACCGAAGAAGCAATCCGAATAGGTCGTATAATGGAAGATCATGCTTTCGATTTCTTTGAAGAACCCGTTCCTTTTGATTGGTACTCCGAAACAAAAGAAGTTAGCAGAGCCTTAAGTATTCCTATAGCGGGTGGTGAACAAGAACCTAGCATGCATACTTTTAAGTGGTTAATTGATAATAATGCCCTGGATATAGTACAACCGGATATTTTTTATTTCGGAGGCATGATCCGGTCCATGAAAGTAGCTCAAATGGCAGCAGCAGCTGGCAAAACCTGTGTCCCTCACATTTCAGGATCTGGATTAGGATATTTGTATATGATGCATTTTGTGTCGGCACTCTCTAATGCAGGGCCCTATCATGAGTTTAAAGGGTTTAATCCTAAAATCCCAATAGAATGTGATACCTCTGACCTCCGCATAGCAGATGGTCTTATCAAAGTCCCTACAGGTCCCGGACTTGGCGTACAAATTGATCCTGATTTCCTAAGGAAACATAAAAGAATACCTGCTTAATAGGCAACCTAAGAATCTTGGATTTAGATATTCCCCAAGAAGGTTCTACTTATGAATACTTCAATTCTACTTTCTTATAGGATTCTTTGGGACTTTCACATAAAGGACAACAGTAGGTCTCTGGTAAAGCCTCAAAAGCTGTCCCAGCAGTAATATTGGACGAAGCATCTCCCAGCTCTTCATCAAAAACAGTAAGACACAATTGGCATTGGTGAACGCTTTTATATTGGGATTCTACCTCCTTGGTTTCTTCTACTTTTTGAAGAATTTTACCAGATTGCACGAAGTATTTTTTACTTAGTTCCATGAGAAGACCCGGAAGCTCAATTTTATCCACATCTTGGGCGTAAGAGAAATAGGTTTGGGTATTTGGGTCGAAATTTTCAAAATGTAAAACATTATAGGTAGGTCTAACATCAAACCCTTTTACTATTTCAGGAGCTTGGTTTTTCTCAATTACAATAGAAGAAAAATGCGATCTTTTCCCAACATCGTTACTAATCCCGAAAGTTAGTCCGTAAGTACTAATATCATTCTGATCAAAACTCCGCACCAAAAATTTCTTTAGTTCCAAAGCCTCCTGGTCGTCTACAGGCACATGCCAATTCATTTCCAGCTGTGAATGACGCACATTGATACCCCGTTGTCCTAAAAAACGCTCCAAATCTGGACGACTAGATTGTTTGATGTTTTTCACAATGAACGATTTCCAGGGTGTAATACATATTTTACCAATGCTATTGTCTAAGCAAAACCCGCAAAAATCCTTTAAAAATTTGAGATCATATCGATTGTTTCGCCAATAGAGGCCTAACCAATATTGGTCCAAACCCATTCTATTCATTCCCTCGTAATATGGGAACGTCAAATAGGGTGTATCTAAATCTTTGTCGATAGATCTATTATTGGTGTCTACCAATTGATTAACAACCTGAAAAAGTGAAGCGACATCAGACACGGATTTGTAGTGTTCCTCTATCACTCTAGAAATAGCTACCATATCCCAGGTATAAACCAAAACGGGGTAGAGTTCGTTTATTTTATAGGTAGGTAAGTTGATATGCAAATACCAATAGTCTTCCTGTTCCGAAGCAATAAAATTAAGATTCCCACTATATATTGGAACCAAACGCTGTTTGGGGTCTGTTATGTTGATTTTTAATTTGGGTAAATAGTCAAAACTTTCCAGAATATAAAGATATGTGGACCCCTTAAGCCAATACGTCATTTCAAATACATCGGCTGAAACATAGGAAGACACTATATTCTGATAGCTCCTTTCCGAAATAATGTCTGTATTGTATTTAGAAACACTTTCTAATATTTCTTCTTCCTTATCCTTTAGAGGAAATAACAAATCTTGTCTGGAACCAAAATACACTTCTTGAAGTCCGGCTGCCTCTAACATCGCTATAATATCCTTTAATTCTCCTGGAGAGGTTACTCCTCCCTTTAGCATTATCCTATGCAAGTTATCATTCATAATCTTACTCTTCTTATACGGGAATTGCCTTAAGTTCCATTTGCAGAATTGACTTGATTTCTGGTTTACAGCTTCCGCATCCTAAACCAGCTCCTGTTTGTGCACATATTTCATTGAAATTGGCACATCCACTTGCAATAGTTTCTTTGATATTTATATCCCCTACCTGGCTACAGGAACACACAAGCTTTCCCTTTAAAGGTTCGGTATTGCTGGATCCTCGCAGCAATTCATCCCGCTTTTCTGAAAGTTCAATCTCTTCTTCAATCAGTCTTTTAAACTCCGCAAACTCATTCTTATCTCCCATCAAAATAGCCCCTATAAGAGTATCATCTTTAACAATACATTTTTTGTAAAAACGCTTCCGAACATCCATTAAGATTATCTCCTCGTAGCTATCGTCCTTAGCAGGTGCATTCACCATTCCTATACTACATAAGTCGAGGTTTTCGAACTTTAATATATTCATTAAGACGGACCCAGAGTAAATACTGCTCAGGTCTCCAAGGATAAAATTCGCGGCGATATCGGCCTGTTGTTCTGCGGCTGAAGTAATCCCAAATAGATCATTTTCGAATTCTGCAATTTCCCCTAAAGCAAAAATATTCGGATGACTAGTCTGAAGGTAGGAATTAACCTGTACTCCCCTCCGGGTTTTAAGGTTGGCTTGCTTGGCCAATGCAATATTTGGTCTGGTGCCAATTGCATAGACAATGGCATTGCATTTTATAGTTCTCCCAGTTTTTAAATTTACCAAGAGCGTATGGCTTCTATTGGGTTCCTCGAACACCGTACTTACTTCATTATCGAAATAGACCTGTATCCCTCTATCTGCGACATCTTCTGCTAACAACCTGCTGGCCACCGGGTCTAGTTGTCGTTCCATTAATCGTGGAGCCCTTTGAACAATACTAATATTGATATTTATTTTTTTTAGGGAGGCTGCCAGTTCTAATCCCAGTAAACCGCCACCAACAATGGTCACGTGTTGCTCTTCTTCTGGAAGACCTGTTTCTTCTAGATATCGCTTCAATCTGTCTGCATCATTACGCTCTCGCATAGTAAAGCGGCCGGGCAAATCCATTCTTGCATCATTAGGTACAAAAGCGCTACTACCTGTAGCCATTACCAGGAGATCATATGCATGCGTTCTTCCATGATCATCGGTTACTGTTTTTGATTTAGCATCAATTGCAGCAATGCCATTGTTAGCGTACAGCCTGACATCTAGTTTTTCCAGTTCTCCTTGCTTCAACTTTTGAAGGGATTCCCAGGGTAATTCTTCATTCACATATTCCGGGAGCAATACACGATTGTAAAAAGGGTGCTCCTCTTTAGAAAATACATGAAGTTCATCTTTTTCATTCTTTTCTCGATACGATTGAATAAATCTATATGCCGCCGCCCCGGCTCCAATTATTACTATTTTCTGATAGGGTTTTGTATACTTTTTTACGTTTACGGCACAATACTTAAAATCTGGTTCTTTTGATACAGGATCCACAATATCGTTCGTAATATTATTTGCTCGGCTAAAACTGTTATTCAGTATTTTACCCCAATGCATCGGGACAAATACTACATTTTCTCGAATATCAGGACTAATTTTCACTTGGAGACGGACACTTCCTCTTCTACTTTCCACAACTGCAATATCTCCTTCTTTCAGATCTGCCAAATACGCATCTACCAGATTCATTTCTAGATAGGGATTGGGAATATGGGTAAGCAGGCGTTTAACCTTACCTGTTTTTGTTCGTGTATGCCATTGGTCACGGACTCTTCCCGTATTCAATACTAGTGGATACTCCTGATTCGTCTCTTCGGATTGATTGTAGATTTTTGCAGGTGCATTAAAGTGGGCCTTTTTATCAGCCGTAAAAAAATCTTTATTTTCAAAAAGCCTCGGGGTCCCTTTATGAGTCTTATGAGGAACTGGCCATTGAAAACTCCCTTCATTTTTCAGTCGGGTATAAGACAATCCAGAAATATCAATATTAGTACCCTTTGTCATCAGACAGTACTCGTCGTACACTTCACTAACCGAATCATAATCAAACCCTCGAAAATCCATTTCCTTGGCAAACTTCCACAAGATCTCAGCATCGGGTAGCGCTTCGCCAGGAGGATCGAGAACTTTAGGTAAATAACTAATTCGTCTCTCCGAGTTTGTCATCGTACCCTCTTTCTCTAACCAACCAGCCGCAGGCAGTAGCAAATCTGCGTATTTTGTAGTTTCTGAATTATGTGAAATGTCCTGAACTACTACAAATTTGGCTTTTTTCAGTGCCCTTTCAATCTTGTTTGCATTGGGCATACTTACCACAGGATTTGTACAAATTATCCATATCGCCTTTAAGCTCCCTTTTTCAAGCGCATCAAACATTTCCGTCGCCGTTAATCCCGCTTCTTTTTTAATCGGCTTACCACCCCAAAATTCCTGGACTTCTTTCCTGTGTTGCTGGTTGTTGAGATCTTTGTGGGCTGCCAAAAGATTTGCCATCCCTCCAACTTCTCTTCCTCCCATGGCATTGGGTTGTCCGGTCAAAGAAAATGGGCCCGAACCTGGCTTTCCAATTTGTCCGGTTAGCAGGGAAATATTAAAGAGGGAAACATTTTTTGAAACTCCTATGACACTCTGGTTCAGTCCCATAGTCCACATGCTAATAAACCTTTTCGCAGAGCCAATATACTTTGCAGCAAGCTTAATTTCGTCTACAGAAATACCACATTTTTTGGCTGCATCCTTTAAACTTAATTCGAAAGCACTCCTCTTGCACGCCTCAAAATTAGCGGTATGTCTTTTGATAAAAGGAAGGTTTATTTTCTTCTTCTCAATTAACCATCGGGCAATCGCATTAAAAAGAATGACGTCGGTTCCAGGTAGAATTTGCAAATGAATGTCTGCTATAGCACAGGTTTGGGTTTTTCGAGGATCTACAACAATTACCTTGACATCCGGATTCTCCTCTTTGTGTTTTTCCAGTCGTCTGAACAGAATAGGATGGCACCAGGCAGGATTGGCTCCAGCTATTAAAAAGCAATCGGCTAACTCAATATCTGCATATGCGATGGGGACAGAATCTTCTCCAACTGTTTTTTTATACCCTACAACCGCAGAACTCATACAAAGTCTGGAGTTCGTATCGATATTGTTGGTTCCTATAAATCCTTTAGTTAATTTATTTGCCAGGTAATACTCTTCCGTCAGGCATTGTCCCGACACGTAAAATCCAACACTATCCGATCCGTACTTACTAATAATTGTTTTAAAAACCGATGCAGCTCTTTTAAAGGCAGTCTCCCAATTTATGCGTTGCATAGGATGATCTCTGCTCCACCGCATTTCTGGATATAAAATTCTATCACTTAAATCCTGGGCAACATAATTCAGGTTTTTTCCTTTTGAACAAAGCATGCCCTTGTTTACGGGGTAGTCTTTATTTCCGGTTACCGAAAGTGTCCCACGAGCATCTTTTTGAACGGTAATTCCACAGCCAACTCCGCAATAAGAACATATGGTATTATGGACTTCATTTTTCTGCATTGCTCCACGCTTTTTAGTAGCAGAAAATTATTCAATTTAATAGAAAAATCAGGTATAAATATGACAATAGTATGCCCGTATTCTGGGAGATTCGCAATAATTTTAGGGTCGAATTGTGATATCGTAAGAACGGCTGAAAATTGACAGTTCAAAGCACCGATTCGCCCTAATTTGAAGTTAAATTAGATCGAATTTTCTTGCTTTTTCAGACAGTTCAATAAGGTTCTTAACTTCCATTTTCCGCATAAGATTAAAGCGATGTGTTTCGATGGTCCTTTTGCTATTTTCTAATTTTTCTGAAATCTCCTTATTGGTGAAACCTTGTAGTACTAATTCTAATACTTTTAATTCTTTATTGGTTAAATCAAAAGGATTGTTTCTTCCTTTTCGTGAAGTATCGGAAGCAGCCGAAGACGCTTTTTCTGAGTTTAATAAATTATTGACCAATACATTAGAAATATCTCCGCTAAAAAATTTCCCTCCATCTTGAACCGTATGAATAGCTTTGATAAATTCTGTCTTGTCTGTATCTTTAAGTAAGTAGCCACTAGCTCCTGCCTGGACGGCATTGAGAATATATTCTTCAGAATCGTGCATGGATAGTATAATACTTTTTACAGAAGTAGCTTTCTTATTGAGTGTACCAACTGCTTCGATACCACCCATTTCTGGCATACGAATATCGATAATCAGAATATCTGGTTTTTTTTCTTCAACCAACTCCAAGGCTTTTATCCCGTTATCGGCCTCACCTATAACCTTTAAATCTGTTTCACTTTCGAGTAATGCCCTAATACCATTCCTAACCAAAAGGTGGTCATCTGCTAAAACTATAGTAATCATTCTGAAGAATTGCGTAGTTCTACGTACAAATGTAGTTATAAAACGGATTACTTGTTAGTACTAGTAGAACAGAACTATTCGAAAAAGAACGTTGTAGTGTTTTAGAATTTTTGCGCGTTAACTACTTGCCAAAGAACCGAGGTAGGTTAACCATTTTATGACTACGTATAGTCACTTGGAACTGGGGTGTTACTTGTCCCCTATTTATTCACTCTTGCTACTGCCAGACTCCTTTTCATCTCGAGTTCTACTTCTTCCTCATCAGCAGTAGAGAATTTAATTACCAAAGAAACCAAAGCCGTAGCGACAACAAAAAGTCCGATATAAAAGTATCCACTGGAAACGGCAGTTGAGGCTGCTGCTGCCTGAGCAGCTTCCATTGCTTCTGCTCCTAAGTGTTTGTTAGCCTCTAAAGCGGTGCTCTCTGCCACAGCAGATTTAGATTTTAAAAACATTGCAGCTAAAAAAGCGCCAACGTTCCCCCCTGCTCCGACCACTCCGGAAATAGACCCTATTGCCTTTTTATTGATAAATGGCACAACTGAAAAAGTCGCTCCTTCTGCCATCTGCACCGTTAAACTAAAGGCTACAAGAAAAATCATGCCAACAATGATGCTCGTAGTCATAGAGAATACAGACAACATTAAGCCTTCGGCCAACAAGATAAAGGTCAAAAATAGTACTCGCCCTCTCAAGCCTCTGAGCCTTCCAAATTTATCTCCAAAAAATCCGCCTAGTGTTCGGGCAAATATATTCATCAAGGCAAAAGACAATACCAAATTCCCTGCGGTTGATCGTTCCAATCCAAAGGTATTTTGTAGATAGTCGTCCATAGTACCATAGACGGTAAGTTCCATTCCAAAACAAGCGGCATATACTATAAAAAGAATCCAAACTCTGTAATCCTTTAGACTCTCCCAAATAGACATTTCATCTTTCTTTAGGGTAGGCATCTTGCCAGAAGCCTTTAATTTTTTAAAATTTCCTTCAGGTGTATCCTGTGTAAAATAATAGTAGACAATTCCCATGGCCATGCAAATGATACCTGCAATTACCATGGAATACCGCCAGGCAACTTCCTCTGCTATTCCAAAACTAACCACTGCAGCAGCGATTAATGGCATTCCCAATCTATTGGCACCGCCACCGAGGTTCCCCCATCCTGCAGAGGTCGCATTTGCTGTACCAACAATGTTTGGAGCAAACATAATAGAAGTATGAAATTGCGTAATTACAAAGGATGCCCCGATAAATCCTATAAAAAGACGGCAAACTAAAAACTGTAATGGTGTTTGTACAAAGCCAATCGCAATTACAGGAATGGCGCCAATTAGCAGCAATAGTGTATAGCATAAACGCGGACCATATTTATCACATAATTTTCCAATAAATAATCTAGCAAAAACAGTTCCGCTTACCGCTAGTATAATAGAATTCCACTTTTGTGTTGGTGTTAATCCTAAATCTTTAACTACATCTGGCATAAAAGGAACAATTCCAAACCAGGCAAAAAAGCATAAAAAGAATGCAATTGCAGTTATCCAAAAAGTACGGATTGAAATGTTTTTAAAGTCTAATAGATTTAAATTTGTAGCCTTCATAGTATATCTTTAGGATTATTAGATACACAAACATACGTACATAATTACGTATTTATACGTATTTACATATTTTTTTATGTATTTATACGTATTTTTACGGCAAATGAAAATAATAGAAGCCTATTTTAGAAACATAAGAATTGTAGCTGTTTATTTTTATGAATTCTTCATTAGGTAGAAGCACAATCAACATCTCGAGGGATAAAGGTTAGAAGATAACAACTAATTATGTATTAGTACATTCTAAAGAGCAGTGGACAAAACGCGTTGAACCTCTTCCTCAAAATAGGATGGATGTTCGGCGACAACATTTCCAATAATTATAACACCAGGTTGAAAAATATCTATGTTTGGCAAAATGCTTTCTGCCTCCCCTAAGGTAGTGAGTCTGCAGGACTCATATTCCAAGGTGCCATTCTGAATAATTGCCAATGGAGTGTTAGAATCCCTATATTTAATAACTTCAAAGGCAATTTGAAGAAGTTTACGGATCCCCATTAGCACTACTATGGTAGCAGATGATTGTGATGCATGCCTTAAGTCTTCAGAAAAAGAACCATCTCGTTTTGTAGCGGTCATTATCCAAAAACTACTACTAACTCCTCTTTTTGTTAACGGAATTCCCTGGCTCCCAGGTACTGCAATTGCACTTGATATTCCTAGGACAACAAATACTGGAATTCCAAAGGACTCTATATACTCTATTTCTTCAGGGGCCCTTCCAAAAACAAAAGGATCTCCTCCTTTTAGTCTTACTACATGTCCATATTCAAATGCTTTTTCTACAATCAATGCATTAATTCTATCTTGTGAATACGAATGATTAGTACATCTTTTACCTACGTATATTTTAGGAATTGAGTTATCTATATCCATCAGTAATTCTTCACTTACTAATGCGTCATACAAGATAATATCAGCTTGGTTGATTGCCTTTAAACCCCTAATAGTTATGAGGTCCTTAGCTCCCGGCCCGGCCCCAACCAGAGTTACTTTGGTTCGTACCCTACCCTTTTGCATACGTATTATTTCTTTAGTAAAATTATCAAATTCACAACAAGGATACGTAATTATTTTCAAATAATTAGTATTAAAATAAGTATTAATACGTATTTTTGGCCTGTACTTTTAATCATAAATGGTCATGAAAACTATTATAGTTGTCGGAAATGGAATGGTTGGCTATAAGTTTTGCGAGAAACTTGTTGCCAGAGAAGAGCGCAAAAACTACAATTTAGTTGTTTTTGGCGAAGAACCCAGAGCTGCATATGACAGAGTGCATTTGAGCGAATACTTTGAAAATCAAGATGCAAAATCCTTAGAACTTGCTCCTTTAAACTGGTATACAGAAAACGGTGTTGATCTTATTACAAACGAAAGAGTAATTGATATCCATCGAACGGACAAAACAATAACTACAGCCAGTGATAAAACATTCTCTTATGACTATTTGATACTAGCTACGGGCTCCTCCCCTTTTGTGCCGCCCATACAGGGTGTCGAGAAAAAAGGGGTCTTTGTATACCGAACCATTGAGGATCTTGAAGCAATGCTCGATTATGCAAAAAAAATAAAGCAAGAAAAGCCCAATGCTAAGGCAGCGATATTAGGAGGAGGACTTTTAGGATTGGAAGCTGGTAAAGCAGTTATGGATATGGGCCTGGAACCCCATGTAGTAGAATATGCCCCTAAGCTTATGCCAAGGCAACTGGATGCACGGAGTAGTAATGTCTTACAACTCACCTTAGAACAAATGGGGATTCACATCCATACGGGAAAAGCTACCAATCAAATAATGGGAAATGGAAGTATTGTCGGGATGGACTTCGGGGAGGACGACTTTCTGGATGTAGATATGCTTGTTATTTCTGCAGGGATTAGACCAAGAGATGAATTAGGTAAAATATGTGACCTGAAAACAGGTGTGCGGGGTGGGATTATTGTCAATGACCGGATGCAAACCTCAGACCCAAGTATTTATGCTATCGGTGAAGTTGCCCTATATAATCAGATGATATACGGTCTTGTGGCTCCTGGTTACGAAATGGCCGAAGTTGCAGTAAATCAAATATTGGGAGGAGAACTCGTCATGCGAAAAGAAATTGATATGTCTACCAAGCTAAAACTGATTGGGGTAGACGTGGCTAGTTTTGGAATACCGTATATGTCTCCAGATAAAGGACTTTCCATCATTTACGAAAATAAGACCAAAGGGCTTTACAAGAGGATTAATGTTAGTCTTGATGGAAAGACATTGCTTGGAGGAATACTTGTTGGAGAAGCGGAAGACTATAATATCCTGCACCAAATGTACCTCAATAATATGCCCTTACCGGAAAATGCCGAAGAACTAATCGTCGGTTCGAGAGGGGAAAATGGATCTGCCTTTGGCAGTGCAATGGACTTGCCAGATACTGCAGTGGTCTGTTCTTGTGAAGCGGTAACCAAGGGTAGTGTATGCTGTTCTGTACTTGAAAATGGAAATGAAACCGTAAAATCCATTGCCAATGCTACAAAAGCTACCACAGGTTGTGGCGGATGTAAACCCATGGTAGCCGATTTAATAAAAGAAAGTCTCAAGACTATAGGAAAAACCGTAAAGGAAAGGATATGTGAACACTTCGATTATTCCCGTCAAGAACTTTTTGATTTAATAAAATTAAAGGGAATAAAAGACTATGACAGCCTTCTGGATGCACTTGGCACAGGTCATGGCTGTGAAGTTTGTAAGCCGGTAGCTGCCTCTATCTTTGCTAGTATTTATAATGAAACAGCAAATAAACAAGATACTATTCAGGACAGTAATGACCGATACCTCGCCAATATCCAAAGAAACGGAACCTACTCGGTAGTTCCCAGAGTTGCCGGTGGAGAAATTACGCCGAAACAATTAATGGCGATTGGCCGGATTGCACAGAAATACGATTTGTACACCAAAATTACCGGAGGCCAACGAATAGATATGTTTGGAGCACAATTACATGAGCTTCCCCTAATTTGGGAAGAGTTAATTACCGAAGGATTCGAGACGGGGCAAGCCTATGGAAAATCGTTGCGGACGGTAAAAAGTTGTGTGGGCTCAACCTGGTGCCGATACGGAATGGACGAAAGTGTAAGTTTTGCCATAGAAATCGAGAACAGATATAAAGGCATCCGCTCTCCGCATAAATTTAAGGGAGGTGTGTCTGGCTGTATTCGGGAGTGTGCCGAGGCAAGATGCAAAGATTTTGGTTTTATAGCAGTCGAAGGAGGTTGGAATGTATATGTCGCTGGTAATGGAGGTGCTAATCCCAAACATGCAGAGCTTCTGGCCGAAAAAGTAGACAAGGAAACTGCTATAAAATATGTGGATCGATTCATTATGTTCTATATTAAAACAGCAGCCCCATTGACTCGAACAGCTGCATGGCTAGAGAAATTGGAAGGAGGAATTACTTATTTGCAGAATGTGGTAATCAATGATTCCTTAGGCATAGGTGAAGAACTGGATAGGGAAATGCAATTTTTGGTAGACTCCTATAAGTGTGAATGGAAAGAAGCTGTGGAAACACCGGAAATAAGAGAACGATATACCCATTTTGTCAACTCAGACGAAGAGGATAACAATATAGAATTTGTGGCCTTGAGAGAGCAAAAAATGCCAAAAGCCTGGGCTTAAATAACCTAAAGAAGTATCTAGGACTATAATTAGAGTCCTTTTGAACCATATAAAAGACTACATCATGATTTTAGGAATAGACAAGAGTAAAACCGCAGCCGAGAGTGACGTTAAGATATGGTTTAAGGCAGCAGCCATATCCAAGTTCCCAAAAAATGGAGGAGCCTGTGTAAAATACAAAGAAAAGCAGATTGCAGTTTTTAATTTTACTCGTAAAGGGGAATGGTATGCCTGCCAGAATCTATGTCCACATAAAATGGAAATGGTACTGTCTCGTGGTATGATTGGTGAAGAAGATGGGTATGCAAAGGTCGCTTGTCCATTGCATAAAAACACCTTTTCATTAAAAACCGGAGAGAACTTAAACGGCAATTTAGAAGCAATAACAACCTATCCTGTAAAAATTGAGAACGACTTTGTGTATATTGGCTTTTCAGAATAAAACAAGCCACTTATGTCTGCCTCTCAAAAATTAAAGAAAGCTTTTCAACTTTTCGACGAAGCAAATAGTCAAGACCCTAATTCAGAAGTATACAAAGGAAAGTCCTATCCGAAAGAATTGCTCTATGGGCTTCGAATGACCCAAACTTTAAACGAGTTTTTACCTGAAGCATCCGAGGCTTTGCAACTAACGGCTCGCTGCCAACATATTTGTAGATGGGAAATACCTCGAGATAATTATGAGATGAATCGATCGGGATATTTACGATGGCGTCAGGAACTTAAAAAATTTCATGCCGAAAAAGCTACGGAAATCCTCGAAACAGTGGGTTACTCAAAAGAAGTCATGGATCAGGTCGCCTTCTTGTTGATGAAGAAACAGTTAAAAAAAAGTGCCGAAACCCAAACGCTGGAAGATGTGATTTGCCTGGTCTTTTTAAAATATTATTTTGAACCTTTTGCGGCAAAACACAAGGAGGAAAAAGTTATTGATATCCTTCAAAAAACTTGGCGTAAAATGTCTGAAAAAGGGCATGAAGCAGCCTTGCAACTTTCTTTTAGTGAAAAGTCTTCCAAATTGATTGCAAGAGCATTGGACGACCAACAAGCCAACTAGTTCATGTCTAAACGCAATAGAAACTCCGAATTAGATACTGAAACTTTTTTAAAAGTTCGCAAGCGGTATCTTTTTGCTATTGCAGCTATTGCGATTACCATAATCATAGCACAAATATTAATACAACAACACCTTACCAATCAATTAGATGATTCCAGGGTTATTAATATTGCCGGTAGACAAAGAGCTTTGAGTCAGAAGTTAACTAAGGAAGTACTTCTCCTCCAAAATAAGATAGATGATTCTACCAAGCTCGAACAGCGATTCGACCGTTTAGCAGAAACCTTACATCTATGGCAAACATCTCATTATGCTTTGCAATATGGCAATGACAGTATGGAACTTTCCCAAGAAGAGAACACAACCATTTTACAACTCTTTAAGGAATTAGATCCTCACCACCAAGCCATGGTAAACGCCACGGAGGAAATTCTTAAAGGTCGACCTACCTCCAAGACGGTAAAAAAAATTGATCCTGATCAAGTAGCAATTGTCCTCGAGAATGAATATCCATTTTTGCTTAAGATGGACACCATAGTTAACCAGTATGACAAAAGAAGCAAGGAGCAACTGCAATTATTGAAATTAAAGGAGTTTCTTTTATTGGGTGTATCCTTACTCATTCTGATTCTAGAAATATTATTCCTTTTTAAACCTCTTTCCATTCAGATAAAAGAGACCATATCCAAATTAATACAAAGTCAGAAAAAAGCGGAAGCAGCAACAAAAGAGATTAAGACCCTTTTCAAGGAAAAAGAGAAGTCCTTAAATGAGCTACAGGAGCTCAATTTCGTAATAGACAATGCTGCACTATTTGCCAGTGCCCGAAAAGACGGCAGCATTGTATTTATTAGCAAGAAATTCCTGGAACTACTTGGTTACACCCCGGAGGAAATAAAAAGTCCCTTATCCGAAATACTCACTACAGACGAAGGGCAACAGTCCTACCTTAAAGAGGTATTGCGATCTAACAGGAAAAATACGATTCGTTCGGAAGAGATTAAAATAGAAACAAAAAACGGAACAATAATCTGGTTAGACATGTCCATAATACCTATGCACCGGTCTAGCTTAGATCAGAGTATACTAATCTTGTGTTCCGATATTACAGAACGAAAGAATAACCAGCTTAAAATAGAAGAACTGACCAAACAGAATTACGAGGAGAATATTAGGCAAAAACAACAACAAGCAAGTCTAATTGTTGAAGGGCAAGAAGAGGAACGAAAACGGATTGCAAAAGATATTCACGATGGCATAGGGCAAATGCTTACCGCTTTAAAATTCAACATTGAGTCTATTGATCTGAATAAAAAGGATAAAACACAGGAAAAGATTACCTACCTCAAAGAGCTATGTTCGGACTTGATCAAAGGTGTTAGAACGGCTACCTTTAACCTAACCCCACCTGAATTAGAAGACCATGGTATATTTCCTGCTTTACAAAAAATGACCGTAGAACTTAGCAAACTAACAGGGAAAAACATCCTGTTCGAAAATAAGGCAGAAAACAATATTCGCTTTGATTCTTTAGCCGAAACGAATATCTACAGAGTTACCCAAGAAGCAGTAAATAATGCCATTAAATATGCAAATTCTAACTATATCTTAGTTACTATAAATTATAAAGATGGTCTCTTGAGTGTAGTTGTAGACGATGACGGCATTGGTTTCGATACTAAAAAACTAACTAAAGTCCCTAAGAGTAATAGTGAGGGTGGCATGGGCGTTTTGTCTATGAAAGAACGCATTAGCTATATCAATGGACGACTGTTTATTAATTCTATCCCAGGAAAAGGAACCCGAGTTACTATTAATTACAAAACCCAATAATGTTAGGCTGTATCTCTCCGTACGCATTCCTCTAAAATGCAGAGTAGTCACAACTATTACGGAATAGGCACCTTCAGTAATATCTATTATTCTGATGGTCCCCTTTGGATACTCTATCCCAATAGGAAAGCATCCTTTTTTCTTACTAAAAAATCTCTTTCGAGCTTATTGTTTACATGGTCTAAGGCCATGTCTATGTGGTATAGTGCCAGATCATTATTCTTTACTGCATAATTGTAATCCGATTGTGTTGCATAATACAAATATGCCCGCTGTTCAAAATCGCCCGCTGTTATTTGTTTTAAATAATCATGGGCCCCTTTGTAATCTTTCACTTGAAGGCAGACTACTGCCATCGTTAAAATGTGAATAGGCATAGGCTGTAATGCGTTTAACTTTTGATACCAATGTAAAATTTTCTTCCAGTTCGTCTTTTCAAAACTACTGGCCCGCAGATGTTCGGATGCGATGGCTGCTTCATAATGATAACACGAAAACTCAGAATCCTGTACTGCTTTGTGCATCATCAAATTACCAAGTTCTATCAATGGTACATGCCACTTTCTCCGATCTTGATGTTTTAAATCTAAAAGTTCATTATTGGTATTAGTCTTACTGCTAAGTCGGGCAGAATGAAAACACATTAATGCATATAGAGCGTAACTAGCAGAAGTTCTTGTATCCTCTCTTTTTAATATAAGCTGGCAAAGTCGCATTGCTTCCCCACACAGATCTTTGCGAATTAATTGCTCCTTCGAATTGGAATGAAAGCCTTCATTGAAAATAAGATAAAGCACTTCCAAGACAGATTCTAGCCTTCGGGTCAAATCCTTCCCTTGTGGGATGTTAAATTCGATTTTTTCCTGTAGAATAATCCTTTTTGATCTGGTCAGTCGTTTTTTTACAGTATCCTCTTTTGTAAGCAGGGCACTGGAAATTTCCTTAATACTAAATCCGGATACGGTCTTAAGTGCAAATGAAATGCGTTGGTAAGGTTTTAGTTTGGGATGGCAGGCCGTAAAGATCATCCTTAGTTGAGCATCCTCAATTTCGGATTCAAGGAAGATCTCATTAATTGCTATTAAATCTGTTCCCTGTTGAATTTTTGGGGATAGCCTTCTTTCCGAATTTAATTTCCGAAAAATATCAATGGTCCTGTTTTTAGCTGCTTTCGTTAACCATGCTTCCGGATTTTCTGGTAGTTCTCTTCTCCATGAGACGGATGCTTTAATAAAGGTGTCCTGAATGGCATCTTCAATGATGTCTAAATTACGCAACCCGAATAATCTTGTAAGCACAGAGACCATCTTGCTGCTATGGTGTCTAAATAGATGGTCTATGTGCTTATTATCCATTAACGATCAAAAACCATAATTTCACGTATTTCTACGGTACCTCCAAGGTCGTAGTCTGGAAAGTCTTGTGCAATT